>JAGAHK010000139.1 GCA_017627115.1 Bacillota bacterium
CGGCTATCGGTACTTACACGGATAAGGAGATGGACGCGCTCTATGGCCTGCTTACGGGTAAATACGTTACTCTGACCACCTTGCCCGTGTCCATATCAACGGCTATCGCAACAGCCGTTATACCGAGCATAGCGACAAGTGTTGCGCTTAAAGACAAGAAAAATGTACAGATAAAGGTCGATACCGCACTGCGCCTCACAATGATGGTGTCGATACCTGCGGCAGTGGGTCTGGGCGTTCTCGGCGATCAGATACTGATGATGCTTTTCCCGCGTTTCCCGGAGGGCGGCACACTGCTGCGTGTGGGTGCGTTAAGTGTTATCTTCCTTGCTCTGAGCCAAATCTCAACGGGTGTTTTGCAGGGCGTGGGCAAAGTAAATGCGCCTGCGGTCAATGCGCTTTGGGGCAGTATCGCAAAAATCCCCGTCAACTACTTCCTTATCGCAATACCGCAGATAAATGTTGTGGGCGCGGTAATAAGCACAACTGTCTGCTATATGATAGCAAGCCTGCTTAATTTCAGGGCTTTGGTCAAGGCGACGGGTGTGCGCCCCGACTATGTGGGCATGCTTGTGAAACCCACTGCCGCAAGCCTTATAATGGGCGTTGTATGCTGGGGTTCGTATGAGATACTTTACACTATCCACCCGAGCAATACCATTGCAACACTTTTGTCGGTGTTCTTTGCGATGTTCGGCTATGTTGTGGGTATGATAACAGTAAAGGGTTTTGTAAGAGAGGATCTTGCAATGATACCTATGGGTGGCAGGCTGATAAAGCTGCTTGAAAAGATAAAAAGAATATAAAAAAGAAGCTCTTTGCGGAGAGCTTTTTTTGCGGTCATTATTATTACCAATTTGTTACGCATATTTTTGTGCAATTTTTTTGCCGTACAAAAAAGGAAAACGGAGTCTTTTTGGCGAAATTGTATTTATACAAAAGGACGAGTTTCACTTGTCCTAAGAATAGGAGTTGAGATTATGCGTTACACATTTATTGGCAAAGGTCTTGATTTGACCGAGAATTTCCAGAACAAGATCACGGCGAAGCTTAACAGGATTTCTAAACTTATTCCCGAAGATGCAGAGGCGGTGGTTAAATTAAGCGTAATCAAGCTTGACAACACCGCAGAGGTAACGGTTAAGCTGCCAAGACAGCGTATTTTGCGCGCAGAAGTGACTACAAACGATATGATGGCATCTATCGACGAAGTAGTTGATATCCTTGAAAGCCAGATGGTTAAATATAAATCAAGGCTTAAAGACAAGGCAAAGAGCAATCCCGGCTTCATTGAAGAACTTAATGTATTCGGCAGTGATGATGTTGAGGATGAAAGCATCGACATTATCCGCACAAAGAAATTTACCGTTAAGCCGATGGATGCGGAAGAGGCTGTTATGGAAATGGAACTTCTGGGACATAATTTCTTTGTATTCCGCAGTGCCGAAACAGATGAGGTCGCTGTTGTTTACAGAAGAAAAGACGGAAAATACGGTCTTATCGAACCCGAGTTCTGATCTGCCAAAAATTTTACTTATTTTTAAACTTACGGGCTGCTTCGGCAGCCCTTTTTTAGCGCCTTAAACGCCGCCGTGCGTGAAAACGGAAACAAAAACGGATTTTTAAAAATTTTTCGTGCATTTTTTTCTGCTTTGTGATATAATTAATAAGTTAAACGATAATTTCGTGCTATTTGCAAAAGGAGAGGCAATATGTATACAGGCGAAAGTGTTGATATAGTTGTTATCGGCGGCGGTCATGCAGGCTGTGAAGCGGCTTTGGCGGCGGCACGCATGGGATTGAAGACGATGATGTTTACAATAAATCTGGACAGCATAGGCATGATGCCCTGCAACCCGAATATCGGCGGCAGCTCAAAGGGGCATCTTGTGCGTGAAATAGATGCGCTGGGCGGCGAAATGGGCAGGAATATAGACAAGACGTATATACAGTCGCGTATGCTGAATATGGGCAAAGGTCCTGCGGTGTATTCTTTAAGGGCGCAGGCAGACAAGCAGAACTATCACAGGGAGATGAAGCGCACGCTTGAAAACACGGATAACCTTATTATCCGTCAGGGCGAGGTGGTGGATATCCTTGTTGATGATGACAAAAACATAACGGGTGTTGTGAGCGAGTCGGGAGCAATGCACAGCTGTAAAGCCGTTGTCATCTGCACGGGTACTTATTTAAAGGCGCGCTGCCTTTACGGCGATACCATTATACAGAGCGGACCGAATGGTCTGCGCCCGTCGAACAATCTGAGCGCCTGTCTTGAAAAGCTTGGTATAAAGCTTTATCGTTTCAAAACGGGTACGCCTGCGCGCGTGGATAAGCGCACGGTGGATTTCAGCAAAATGCAGGAGCAGAAAGGCGATGAAAAGCTTGTGCCTTTCAGTTTTGAGAACACTCCCGAGGATATTGCAAGGGAGCAGATAAGCTGTTATCTTACATACACAAACAGCGAAACACACGATATAATACGTGCAAATCTTCACCGTTCGCCGCTTTACAGCGGTGTTATCGAGGGTACGGGTCCGAGATACTGTCCGTCTATCGAGGATAAGGTGGTACGTTTTGCCGATAAGGAAAGACATCAGATATTTGTAGAGCCCGAGGGTGAGGATACCAACGAGCTGTATATCAGCGGTATGAGTTCATCCCTGCCCGAAGATGTGCAGGTGGCTATGTACCGTACTTTGCCCGGTATGGAAAACTGCCGTATCATGCGCACGGCGTATGCTATCGAGTATGACTGCATAAACGGCGCACAGCTGAAGCTTTCGCTGGAGTTCAAGGATATACACGGTCTTTTCAGTGCAGGACAGTTCAACGGTACTTCGGGCTATGAAGAAGCTGCGGCGCAGGGGCTTATGGGCGGCATAAATGCGGCAAAATACTGCAAAGGCGAACCGCCGCTTATCCTTGACAGAAGTCAGGCTTATATAGGCGTGCTTATTGATGATATAATCACGAAAGAGAGTAAAGAACCGTATCGAATGATGACTTCGCGTGCGGAATACCGCCTGCTTTTAAGACAGGACAATGCAGACCTGCGACTTACCGACATAGGGTATGAAACAGGGCTGATAAGCGAGGACAGATATGCGCATTTCAAAGAAAAACGCGCTATGATAGAGGCGGAGATAAAGCGTGTAAAGAAGATAAACCTTGCACCGACCGAAGAAGTGAATGCTTTGCTTGAAGCAAAGAACAGTTCGCCGCTTGAGACGGGTATAAAAATGGCGGATGTGATAAAGCGCCCCGAAATGGACTATGATTCGCTTGCGGCTATCGACCCCGAACGTCCGTCTTTGAGTGAAGAAGTGCGCGAGCAGGTGAATATCCAGATAAAATATGAGGGATATATCGAACGCCAGCTCAAGCAGGTGGAGCAGTTCAAAAAGCTTGAGGCGAAGAGGATACCCGAGGATATAGATTACAGTGAGGTAATGGGTCTGCGCATAGAGGCAAGGCAAAAACTGGAAGCCGTCAGACCCGTGAGCATAGGACAGGCAGGCAGAATAAGCGGTGTAAGCCCTGCGGATGTGAATATGCTGTTGGTACACATGGCAAAATAAGCAGCGGCTTTATTGACAGCCGACATATTTTTATTGTGTTTTTTTGATATATGTGTTATATTCAAATTATAAATCAATTATAAACCGAATTTATTTTAAAAGAAAGGCGGTACATTATGGTATCAGTCCCATTAACCGAAATTATAAAAAATTTTGAACTGATAAATCTTACCGATGATATACCAACGGATGATATTGAGATAGATATACCCGAGGTCAACCGTCCGGCTTTGCAGCTTGCGGGCTTTTACGACTATTTTATGAGCGAGCGCGTACAGGTAATAGGCCTTGTTGAGTATACATATCTTTCAAAGCTTGCACCCGAGTTCAGGCAGGAGACTTTGCAAAAGCTGTTTTCGCACAAAATGCCCTGTGTAGTGCTTACACGCGAGCTTGAACCGCACCCCGAAATGCTCTTTTACGCAAGGGAGAACAAGATACCCGTTTTGCGTTCAAAGGAGACCACATCGGAGTTTGTAAGCGAGATACAGAAATATCTTAAAGTCGAACTTGCGCCGTCTACCACAATGCACGGTGTATTGGTCGATATTTACGGTGAAGGCGTGCTTATTATGGGCGAGAGCGGTATAGGCAAAAGCGAGACTGCGCTTGAACTTGTAAAAAGAGGACACCGTCTTGTGGCGGACGATGCGGTCGAGATAAAGAAAGTTTCGCATACCACGCTTGTCGGCTCCTGTCCCGAGCTTATACGCTATTTTATTGAAGTGCGCGGCATAGGCATAATCAATGTAAAGCAGATGTTCGGCGTTCAGTCGGTCAAGGACACTATGGGCATTGACCTTATTGTAAAGTTTGAGCTTTGGGAAAAGGGCAAGGTATACGACAGAGTGGGTCTTACCGAGGAATATATGGATATTCTCGGCAGCAAGGTAGTCTGTCATACCATACCTGTGCGCCCCGGCCGAAATCTTGCAATGATATGTGAGTCCGCATCGGTAAACTGCCGTCAGAAGAAGATGGGCTACAATGCGGCAAAGGCACTGACGGATGCAATAATGCAGGATGCAATGAAGAAAAAATAATTAATGGTTTTAACGAAAGGGTAGTATAATGTTATATTTGGGAATAGATCTTGGAGGAACTAATATCACCGCAGGCTTGGTGGACGAAACGGGAAAGCTGATCGACAAAAAGACCACGCCTACCATGAACGGCAGACAGGCGGACGGAATTCTTGACGATATGGCATCTCTTTGCGAGAAGCTTATCGAGGAGAATGACATTACCATAAAGGACATAAAGAGCCTCGGTATAGGTCTCCCGGGTCTTATGGACAAGAAAAAAGGCGTGCTTATTTACGCAAACAACCTTAATTTTGACGGTGTGAATGTTGTAAAGGAAATGAAAAAGCGTATAGACCTGCCCGTGTATATTGAAAACGATGCAAACTGTGCAGCTATTGGCGAAAACACCTGCGGTGCGGCTTACGGTGACAAAAATGTTATTTATGTCACTCTCGGCACGGGTGTGGGTGCAGGCATCATTATAGACGGCAAGGTTTTTGACGGTTCTTTCGGCGGCGGCGGTGAAGCGGGTCATATGGTAATAGTTGCAGACGGAGAGCTTTGCACCTGCGGCAGAAAAGGCTGTTGGGAAGCTTATGCGTCCGCATCCGCTTTAAGACGCGAGGGCAGGATAGCTGCGGCTAAATACCCGTCAAGCAGGATATTTCAGAAAGTGGACGGCGATATCCGTCTTATAGATGCAAAAACCGTGTTTGATGCAGCCGATGAGGGCGACGAAGCGGCTATGAATATCGTGCATGATTATCAGATATATGTTGCTATCGGTCTTGTAAACCTTGTAAACATTTTCCAGCCCGAGGCTATAGTTATCGGCGGCGGTATATGTGCAAGGGGCAGCAAACTCACAGACCCTATCATTGATATACTCAATACCCGTGTTTACGGCGGTAAGCTGAAAACAAAGATAGTTGTCGCAACACTGGGCAATGATGCAGGCATTGTGGGTGCGGCTATGCTGGGCAAGAAATGAATTACGGGAAAGTAAATTATGAATAAAAAGAAACATTTTGGTGAATTGATAATTGCGGCTGTATATCTTGCGATAAACTCGGGGCTGCTTGGTCTTGCGGCTGTCAGTATGTCGGAATATTTGAATACATATGCGGATATGAGCGGAAACAATACGGGCGGGCTTTTTACCCCGTCGGCTTACGGTATTATGCTGCGCAGTTATTACGGTGATATTATTCAGGCACTGATATGCCTTTTCCTGTTTGTTATCACTCTTGCTTGTTTTATTATGATAAAAAAGAGCCTTTCGGCAGATAAGGAGATAAACCGTGCGTTTTTGTACTTTGTCGGCTGCGCGGATATATTGTATCTTTCGTATAAAGCGATAATGTCTGCGATAGGACTTATTTTGGTTATGTTCTCCGTGAGGACGATGCCTAATATCAGCCGACCGACAATACAGGCTTTGGCTGCCAGAAACGGTCTGAACTCACTAAACGGACTGATAAGCCTTATACTTGTCGTTTCGCTTGCGGTCCTGCTTTGGAGAATGAGTAAAGAGGATGAGGAATAAAATGAGTGTAGGTATTATAGGCGGTGCGGATGGTCCGACGTCGACGTTTTTGTCGGGGTATTCACCGATAGTTAAGATAGGAAGCATTGCGGCGGCAATTGTATTGATATTGCTTGCGGCACTTGTTTTCAACAAATGTCTTAAATCAAGCGAAAAGCCGAGGACGATATTTATTTTTTCGGCGCTTGCACTGAATGATGTTTATATGCTTGCAAAGGCAGCAAAAATACTTTTGACTCTGAACAATATGTTTTGGTCGCTGTACAACGGCACTTCACAGCCGCAGGGTGACGAAATAGATGTATTTACAAGAATATATACGGCAAATATATATATCGGCGGATTATTTGCGATCGTTCATAATATGCTTATAGCCGATATGATCGTCTTTGCTTTTTACAAGCGTATGGATAAAGGATTTGAAACAGCGGCGGCGGTGGTGTTTTATTTCGTCGCGGCGACAGCACTTGCGGCAGATGTGATAAATGCACTTGTGAATTTCGGAACACCCGAAATGAGCGTGACGGCGGTGCTTGCGGCATTGATGATAATGATTATGGCGATGTTTGCACGGATGAGGAAAGAAAGGTAAACAATAACTTATATAAATCTGAGGTGTATATATATGAATGATATTGTTTCAAAATTAGAAGAAAAAATGCCTGTCAGGCTCAATGAGCCTATGAGCAGGCACACCACATTCAAGATAGGCGGTGCGGCGGATGTTTTTGCTATGCCGCAGACCGCGGAAAATGTGCTTTTTGCGGTGAGTTTATGCCGTGAAAAAAACGTACCTTATTATATAGTCGGCAACGGCAGCAATCTTCTTGTAAAAGACAAGGGCTTTCGCGGTGTTATCATCCGTCCCGATTTAAAGGAGTTAAGCATTGACGGCAATAAAATAACCGCAGGCGCAGGCACTATGCTTGGCGCTGTGGCAAGGCTTGCGGCGGATAATTCGCTGACGGGTATGGAGTTTGCCTCGGGCATACCCGGTACGACGGGCGGCGGTGTTTGCATGAACGCAGGGGCTTACGGCGGCGAACTCAAAGATATTATCGAAACGGTGAAAATACTTACCCGCGAGGGTGAAATAAAGAATATAAGCTGTGAAGAAGCGGCTTTCGGCTACCGCACAAGCGGTATAATGAAAACGGGTGCAATAGTGCTTGAAACCGTATTTGTACTTGAAAAGGGTGATAAAGAAGCCATTTTGAATAAAATGAACACCCTGAACACCCAAAGACGTGAAAAACAGCCGCTTGAATACCCCTCCGCAGGTTCAACTTTCAAACGCCCCGAGGGTTATTTTGCAGGGAAACTGATAGATGACTGCGGTCTGCGCGGCTTTTCGGTTGGTGATGCGCAGGTGAGCGAAAAACACTGCGGTTTTGTAATAAACAAAGGCGATGCTACTGCCGCAGAAGTGCTTGAACTCATGGAAAAAGTCAGCGAAAAAGTTATGGAGAAGTTTGGGGTGAAACTTGAACCCGAAGTAAGGGTGATAGGGGAATAAGAGTATAAAACGTATATCAACGAACAAAAGGGGTGATAAATATGAAAATAGTAATAGTAACGGGTATGTCGGGTGCAGGCAAGAGTACCGTGTTGAAATTTTTGGAGGATATAGATTATTTCTGTGTGGACAATATGCCGCCGAGCCTTATATCCAAATTTGTGGAGCTTTGCGCAATGCAGGGCAACGATATCGAGAATATCGCCTTTGGTATAGACATACGCGGAGGAAGGCATTTTGGCGAACTTTTGGGCGTGCTTACCGATATACGTTCGGAAGTGGACTGCAAACTGCTGTTTATGGACTGTTCGGACGAGGTGCTTTTAAAGCGTTATAAGGAAACGCGCCGTGCACACCCGCTTGCAAAGGGTGAACGCATAATAAACGGTATCATGCGCGAACGCGACTTGCTTTTTGAGGTGAAAAAACGTGCTGATTACATAATCGACACAAGTCACCTGCTCACAAGGCATCTGCGCAGTCAATTGAGCGAGATATTCCTTGAAAATAAGGGCTTCGAGAGCCTTGTTATAACCGTTTTAAGTTTCGGCTTCAAATACGGTATACCATCGGATGCCGATCTGGTGTTTGATGTGCGTTTTATCCCCAACCCGTTTTATATTCCCGAGCTTAAACCTCTTACGGGAAATGATGTTGCGGTAAGGGATTATGTAATGGAACAGCCCGAGAGTTCGGAGTTCCTTGAAAAATTGGAAGATATGTGCAATTTTCTTATTCCAAACTATGTAAAAGAGGGCAAAAATCAGCTTGTTATCGGTATAGGATGTACGGGCGGCAAGCATAGAAGCGTCACTTTGGCCAATGAACTGTATACAAAACTGCGAAAAATTGGACATAGTGTAGCAATCATACATAGGGATATTGACAAAGATGCAAAAAGATAGTATACTACAAGTTGAATTGTTTTTTAATTTCTAAATCAAAATTATTCGGGGGCTGTGCGTTAAATTGTCATTTTCATCAAATGTTAAGGACGAACTGCTGAAGGTGAACGACAGCGCAAGACACTGCAAAATAGCTATGCTTGCGGCTTTTGTCAACCTTTGCGGTTATTATGACGGCAGCGTGCTGACCTTTTTTTCGGAGCATAGGGCGCTGCTTGAAAAAATTAGTATGCTCGTCTCCGAACTTGTGGGCATAAGACCCGATATCCGAATGCTCGACAACCGTCTTTGTGTACGTGTTGAGGACAAGACTGCCGCAGGCAAGCTTATCAATGTGACTATGGGTAATTCGGGCTATGATGCGCAGGCGATAAACCCGCTGGCTGTTTCGGCGGTATGCTGCAAGCGCGCATATTTACGGGGTGCTTTCATATGCACAGGTTCGGTCTCCGACCCCGAAAAACAGTATCATCTGGAGTTCAGCAACAGCGACTACGACCACGCGGCGGCTTTAAAGGGGCTTATAGCTTCATTTGGCATTGATGCGAAAATCATAGAGCGCAAAAACCACTATATCGTCTATATAAAGGAAGGCGAGCAGATAGTCGATATGCTCAATGTGATGTCGGCGCACAAGGCTCTTTTGGAGTTTGAAAATCTGCGTGTGGTCAAGGAACTCCGCAACAATCTGAACCGTATAGTGAATTGCGAGACCGCCAATCTCAACAAGGTGGTGTCTGCGGGCGTCAGGCAGGCAGAAGCAATTGAATACATAAGGAATACAGTGGGATTGAGCTATCTTTCGCCAAGCTTGCAGGAAATGGCGAAAATAAGGCTTGAATATCCCGACCTGAGCCTTAAGGAACTTGGCGAAAAACTTACGCCGCCGATGGGTAAATCGGGCGTGAATCATCGGCTTAAAAAGATTTGCGATATAGCAAACGATTTGAAGGGGGACAAATAAAAATGGTAAAGAAACAAGTTATGGTTGGTTTAAGTATGAATGAAAGACCTATTGCTATGCTTGTTCAGACGGCAGGCAGATTCAGCAGCAGCCTTCATTTGCAGATGGATAACAAAAACATCAACCTTAAAAGCATTATGGGTGTTATTTCCATCGGTTCAATGTGTGACCACAATGTCGTTGTTACCGCCGAGGGCGAAGACGAACAGCAGGCCTGTGATGCCATTGTAGAATTCTTACAGTAATTACAGTGGGATTTGATTCAAAAGCAAAAAACGGTTTTTGCTTACTGACCCCATTTCACTGTCTTATCAATTCGGCAGTGATCAATAGTTTTAAATATTAATAAGCGCAGAAGATGAGGAGTAGGGAATGACCTTTGCAAGAGAGTGTTGTCCGCGGCTGAAAGACAGCATCAGAGAAGTGTTCCCGAAGGTAGCATCGGAGCTTTTGCGGTGAGAACTGTTCGGATGTATGTTTCGGATAATTAGCCGCAGACGTCAGACCGCGTTAAGGTCGCAAAGTGCCCGTGCAGCAGCATGGGAATTAAGGTGGTACCGCGGCTCTCGTCCTTTTGTGACGGGAGCTTTTTATTACGCGGGTGATGTTCCGAAAGGAACTCACTCTTTTTTGGCGGGAAGCAGGAGGATAAAAACAAATCAACATAAACAACAGGAGGAACTATGAAAGAATTAGCAAAGAATTACGATCCGTCCACGGCGGAGGACAGAATTTATGCCGATTGGCTCAAAAACAACTATTTTCATGCCGAGGTAGAGCCCGACAAAGAACCATTTACCATCGTTATCCCACCGCCAAATATCACGGGACATCTTCACATGGGACACGCACTTGACGAAACTTTGCAGGATATCCTTATCCGCTGGAAGAGAATGCAGGGCTATAACACCCTTTGGCTGCCGGGTACGGACCATGCGGCCATCTCTACCGAGGTAAAGATAGTAAATCAGATGCGTGAAGAGGGCATCACAAAGGAAGATGTAGGCCGTGAGGGATTTTTAAAGCGTGCATGGGAATGGAAGCGTGAATACGGCGGAACTATCCTCAATCAGCTTAAAAAGCTCGGTTCTTCCTGCGACTGGGAGAGAGAACGCTTTACTATGGACGAGGGTCTTTCTGATGCCGTTCTTACGGTTTTCTGCAAGCTGTATGAAAAAGGCTATATCTATCAGGGTGAAAAGCTTATAAACTGGTGTCCCGAGTGTCAGACCACTATTTCCGATGCGGAAGTTGAGCACGTTGATAAAACAGGCGGTTTCTGGCATATCAAATATCCTATCAAGGGCACGGATAAATTCCTTGAATTTGCCACCACACGTCCCGAGACCATGCTCGGCGATACCGCTATAGCAGTAAACCCCAATGATGACAGATACAAGGATATTGTGGGCAAGGTATGTATACTGCCTTTTGTTGACAGGGAAATACCTATTATCGCAGATGAATATGTTGATATGGAATTCGGTACGGGTGTTGTTAAAATAACCCCCGCACATGACCCCAACGACTTTGAGGTCGGTGAAAGACATGGTCTTGCAAAAATAAATATCCTTAACGATGACGGTACTATCAACGAAAACGGCGGAAAGTTCTGCGGTATGGACAGATATGAGGCACGCGAACTTATCGTTAAAGAGCTTGACGAAATGGGTCTTTTCATCAAGAAAGAGGAAATAAGCCATGCTGTCGGTACACATGACCGCTGTCACAGCGTTATCGAGCCCCTTATCAAAAAGCAGTGGTTCGTTAAGATGAACGAGCTTGCAAAGCCTGCGCTTGATGCCTACTATAAGGGCGATCTGAAATTTGTTCCCGACCGTTTCGGCAAGATATATACACATTGGCTTGAAGATATACACGATTGGTGTATCTCGCGTCAGCTCTGGTGGGGTCACAGAATACCTGCCTACTACTGCTCCTGCGGTGAAGTTGTCGTAAGCAAGACAAAGCCCGACTGCTGCCCGAAGTGCGGCAAGAAAGAACTTGTACAGGATGAAGATTGTCTCGATACATGGTTCTCGTCGGCTTTATGGCCGTTCTCCACACTCGGCTGGCCGAACGAAACACCCGAGTTAAAGCATTTCTACCCCACAAGCGTGCTTGTTACGGGTTATGACATCATCTTCTTTTGGGTAGTAAGAATGGTGTTCTCCGCTATGGAACAAATGGGCGAAGTACCTTTCAAGACTGTACTTATCCACGGTCTTGTACGCGACAGCCAGGGCAGAAAGATGAGCAAATCCCTCGGCAACGGTATCGACCCGCTTGAAATAATAAGCAAATACGGTGCAGATGCTCTCCGTCTTACTCTTGTTACGGGCAATGCACCGGGCAATGATATGCGTTTCTATGATGAGCGTGTGGAAAACAGCAGAAACTTCGGCAATAAGCTCTGGAATGCCGCAAGGTTCGTTATGATGAACCTCGGCGACGATGAACCCGTAAAGGGCGAACTCACACCTGCCGATAAGTGGATAATCAGCAAGGCAAACACGCTTGCAAAGGAAGTTACAGGCAATCTTGACAACTATGAGCTCGGTATCGCCGTACAGAAAGTTTACGACTTTATCTGGGACGAATACTGCGACTGGTATATAGAAATGGTGAAACCGCGCCTTTACAATGCGGAAGACCCGACAAGGCAGTCCGCTTTATGGACACTTAAAAACGTGCTTATTACCGCACTTAAACTGCTTCATCCGTTTATGCCTTTCATTACGGAGGAGATATTCACTTCATTGCAGAGTGAAGAAAAGACCATTATGCTCTCAAAGTGGCCCGAATACACGGCAGAGAATGACTTTGCCGCCGATGAGCAGGCTATCGAGCGCATCAAAGAGGCAGTTAAGTCTATCCGTAATTTAAGAACGGGTATGAATGTACCGCCGAGCAAGAAGGTCAAAGTTACCGTAGTCAGCGAAAATGCTGCTGTACGCGATACCTTTGAAACAGGCAGGGTATTCTTCGGCTCTCTTGCATATGCAAGTGAAGTTGCCGTTCAGGCAGACAAGAGCGGTATAGGTGAGGATGCCGTTTCCGCAGTTATCCACGACGGTGTTATCTATATGCCGTTTGCGGAACTTGTTGACGTGGAAAAGGAAAAAGAGCGCCTTACAAAAGAGAAAAAGCGCCTTGAGGGTGAAGTTAAGCGTGTTGAGGGCAAACTCAACAATCAGGGCTTTGTATCGAAAGCACCGCAGAAAGTTATTGATGAGGAACGCGCAAAACAGGCTAAATACACACAGATGCTCAAAACAGTTGAAGAACAGCTTGAAAATCTGCTTAATAAATAATAAAACGAGGGTGTCGCCCGAAGCGATACCCTCGTTTTTTTTGTTACGCGGGTGATGTTCCGAAAGAAACTCACTCCTTTTATTTGCAGTTGCTTTTTGTCTGCTTGTCAGACTTTGTGTTTGTGCTGCTTTTTGTAGAGTCTGTATCAAACTCGTTTGCAAATTCAACACTGTTTGTCTTTGTCTGCTTGTCAGCTTTTGTACTGTTTTTCTTGTTGTCCATTTTCTTTTCCTCCAAAAGTTATGAACCGACAGGGCAGCGGTCCTCTGCCGCGCCCGATCGGAAAATATATATGAACACCCGTTAAGTACAAATATTATTAATATAAATACTTTTAAGGTGTATGTTAGTATTATTTTCACTTTTGAAGAAATTATACTTGGTTTATGCTTATTGGAAAAATTTATTAATTCTTTTATTCGGTTTCGTCGGTTTTGGCTTCGGCTTCGGGCTCCGTCTTTATCTCTGTCGGCGTTTCAAGTGTCATTTTGCCGAGCTTTGCGGCGCGGAATTCGTCAATAAATATGCTTGCCGTGCGCTTTATATCGGTCTCGCCGCCCTTTGCCATAAAACCGCGTACCTTGCCTATGCTTTCAAGTATCTCGTGCGGCGGCGTATCGTCCGCAAACTCTATGCCATATCTCGCTTTGAGTTCTTCGGGGTAGAGCTGCTTTAAGGTGGTTATAAGGTTCTGTGCAAGCTCGGGCAGATCGAGTATATCATCATTTACCGCACCCGTGAACGCAAGTTTCAGTCCGACCTTTTCATCCTCAAACTTCGGCCACAATATGCCCGGGGTGTCCAGAAGCTCAAAATCGCGCTTTATCTTTATCCACTGTTTGCCGCGTGTTACACCGGGTTTGTCGCCCGTTTTCGCAAGCGATTTTCCGACAAATTTGTTTATCAGCGTGGATTTTCCCACATTTGGTATACCCACTATCATTGCGCGTGTCGGTACGAATATCCTGCCGCGCTGTTTAAGGCGCGCTTTCTTCTCCGCCATAAGCTCCTCGGATACATCGGTTATGCTTTTTAAGCCTTTGCCCGTGATACTGTTGGTCAAGAGCACGCTTATGCCGCGGTCCTCAAAATATTTCACCCATTCGGCGGTTTTTCTGTCGTCTGCAAGGTCCGATTTGTTGAGTATCACTATACGCTTTTTGTTTACCGCAAGTTTGTCTATATCGGGGTTTCGGCTGCTGTAGGGTATGCGTGCATCCAACAGCTCTATAACAATGTCAACAAGCGATATATTCTCCTGCATCATTCGTTTTGTTTTGGTCATATGACCCGGATACCATTGTATATTCAAGGTCTGCACCTCCCGTTTCTGAATTTTATACAATTATTATATAATAAGTATATATTTTTTTCAAGACTAAATAAATTTTAAGGGTTTTAATAAATGTATATGTATTCCGATGATAAATATGCCCAAAAATTTCGCTTTTTATTGTGCAAAGTGCAAAAAGCGAAAAAAATTTTTTTATTTAATTGACTTTTCATAAAATATCCTTTATAATTAAACCTGTACAAATATGTTCTTTTGGGGGGTGCTATACCCAGAGGAAGGTATTAATTAAAAAAACAAAATTTAATATTAAAGGAGGAAAAAAGACGTGAGAAAATCAACAAAAAGATTAGTAAGCGGCATTCTTGCCCTTTCTATGTTGGTTACTTCCATGACAGTTAATCCTGCAAGTGTTTTCGCAGCTGATTACACATCGGGTTCGCTTGAAGGTTATACATTCACTTCTTCAACAGAAGCAAGTGTTAAAACTTCAACATGGACATTCAATTCAACCGATGAAGCTGATGTCACAGACAAAACAACCAAGGAAGTTACCATTAATGGTAACGAAGATCCTAAAATTGCTGCCGGTGACACATTTGACGGCATTACTGTTACAGGCGAAGGCACAAAGAGCTGGAACAGCGGCAATCAGTTCTCGTTAAACAAAACAATGGGTTTTGATGTTGCTCTTTCAAGTGAGTGTACAGGCGGTAAAATAACTGTTACCTGTAAAGACACAAAAGCCACAAGATACTTAATTGTAAACAATGACGAGACTAAGCAAGTTGCATACAGCAAGGCAGCACCTGTGGAATTCGAGTTCACAGCTGATGACATCAATAATGGTGTTCTTTCTTTCTCGAATTCAAAATCAGATGGCGATTACAAGATTTTAGGCATTACTCTTGTAGAAAATCTTGGTGCGGCAGCTGATACCACAACTGTAGAAGCAACTACAGAAGAAACAACTGTAGAAGCTACAACAGCAGCTGTTGAAGATAGCACAACAACAGCAGCTGAAGACACAACAACAGAACCTACAACAGCAGCTGCTGTTAATATAGGTTCAAGCTACAAGGCAGTATTCGGTGACTCAAGCAAGGTTTCCTGGGCAGCAGGCGATGCTGCTTACAAGAAGGGCAATGCTATTGAAGTTGATCCTTCAGTAGAAGTTATTGCAGCACAGGAACTTGATTACACATTAAAGAATCCTGCTGAAGTAAACGCATTTGAAAACGGTAATGTTTACGATTCACACATTGCTTCAACAGGTACAAACACATCTGTATCTGTTGACAACGCAGCTCCCGCAAACTATCGTATAGCTTTTACAATTAAAGCTCTTAAGGACGTTTCTATTGCTATCGACTCAAAAGTCGGTGCAGGCAAGACTGTTATTTTAGGCAAGACAGACGATCCTATCGATGCTATCGTTAATGTAACATCTATCGAAACTGTTGCATCCGCTTCGGGTGAACTTCACACATTCGCAACTGACCTTAAGGAAGGCGAGACTGTAGTATTCCTCGGTCAGGGCACAAATCCTCCTATCTACGGCATTGATGCAGTAGCAGAAGGTGAAGATCCCATAGGCCCTGCTGAATGGGATGTAGTATTTGAAGACCTTATCAAAGACCTTGCAACAGGCGATCCTTTCGTTAAGAAAGCAGGCTCTGTTATCTTTGATAACGACGAAATGACAGTTACTAACCTTCAGGAACTTGATGCTTCCAAGGAAGAAGAATCTGTTTTCGGAACAAGCGGCAACACATATACACGTTGGGTCGCATCTATTGGTGATTCCGTTGAAGTTGCAGTTGACGGCGAAGCTCCTTCAAAATATCGTAAGGTAATTGCTGTTGAAGCAAAGCAGAACGGTACACTTTCACTTGACCTTAAATTCAGTGCAAGCGCTACAAACAAGAAAGCTATCGTTGTAGCAACAGGTAATGATACAGACGGTTACACATCTCTTCCCGACGGTATTGTCGGCACAATAACTGCTGATGAGATCCCCGCTGATGTTACAGATTTCCATACATTGGAATTA
>JAGAHK010000140.1 GCA_017627115.1 Bacillota bacterium
GATTTCAAAATGAACTCAAAAGGAGAGAAAAAATGAATTCGAGGGTTGCACTTATAGCAATTATGGTTGAAAAGGGCGCTTCCGTTGAGGGCGTGAACAACCTTCTGCACGAATACGGAGAGAATATAATCGGCAGAATGGGCGTACCTTACAGGGCGAAGAATGTAAATATAATAAGCATCGCAATAGATGCACCGCAGGATGTTATAAACACACTTGCGGGACAGATAGGACGCCTTGAGGGCGTATCCGCAAAGACCGTTTACGCTTCGGTCTGAAAATAACTTTGTGTTTTGTACCCGTTTTCCGATAGTTTTACCCCCTTTCGGTTTATCGGTATTTAAACGCATTAAAATCACATCTGAAAATATCGACATCAGTTTTATTTCCGACTGACGCTGAAATTATTAATTAAAGCGAAAGTAAGAAATACGGTATAAATAAGGCGATCTATTGCTTTGAGCTTTGTTTGCGTGAATTTCGGCCGTGTTCCTGCTTTTGCACAGAACACGGCTTTTTATATGTTTTTTTGGGAGATGATAATATGGGAATGAACGATACGCCCTCGGGCGAAAGAATACACATAGGCTTTTTCGGCAGGCGCAATGCAGGCAAATCAAGTGTCGTTAATGCCTTTACAAATCAGGAACTTGCAGTTGTTTCCGATACCCCGGGCACAACTACCGACCCTGTCTATAAATCAATGGAACTTCTGCCTTTGGGTCCCGTTATGATAATAGATACCGCAGGCTTTGACGATGAGGGCGCTCTGGGCGAAATGCGCGTAAAGAAAACCATGCAGGTGCTTAACAAGACCGACTGCGCCGTGCTTGTGACCGACTGCACAAAACCCCTCGGCGACTGCGAAAGGGAACTTATTTCACTTTTTGAGAAGAAAAAAATACCTTATATAACGGTAAAAAACAAAACGGACCTGCTCGATACCGTTCCGCCGCACACCGATAAGGAGTTTTATGTAAGCGCTCTTGAAAAAACAAACATAAACGAACTGCGGGAACATGTTGCGAATATCGTGGATATAAAGGAAAATTCGCGCAGGATAGTCGGCGATATCATAAAACAAAACGACCTTATCGTACTTGTTATACCTATAGATAAGGCGGCACCGAAAGGCAGGCTTATTCTGCCGCAGCAGCAGACCATACGCGATATTCTCGAATCGGGCGCATCTGCTGTCACTGTGCGTGAGACCGAACTCGCCGCTTTGCTTGAAAACATAGGTACAAAGCCCGAACTTGTTATCACCGACAGCCAGGTATTCGGTGCGGTTAATAAAATCGTACCCAAAGAGATAAAGTTAACCTCTTTTTCGATACTGATGGCAAGGTATAAGGGCTTCCTTGGATCTGCCCTAAAAGGTGCCGCAGCGATAGATAAACTCAACGACGGTGATAAAATAATGATCTCGGAGGGCTGCACGCATCACAGACAATGCGGCGACATCGGCAGTGTTAAACTTCCGAATATGCTAAAAAAATACACGGGCAGGAAATTTGACATAACCTTGACCTCGGGACGAGAATTTCCCGAAGATCTGAGCGGTTATAAGCTTGTTATCCACTGCGGCGGCTGTATGCTCGGGGCTAAAGAAATGATATACAGGATGAATACCGCCGGGGACTGCGGCGTACCGTTTACAAATTACGGTGTTGCACTTGCGTATATGCAGGGGATTCTGAAACGGACCGTTGAAATGCTGCCCGAAGCGGAACTGTTACTTAATAAATAGGGGTGGGGCAAATGGACAGAGACAGAAAAAAACTTGCCGTACAAAAGAAACTGTACGATGTATGGACGGGTATTATGTTTGTCTTTTCTGTGCTGTTTTTTGTTTTCCTTACCATAATGGTTGCTTCGAGAAATCCCGATTGGGGTTCCGGTGTTTTGATCATGCTGTTTTTGATAGGCAATCCGCTTACTTCAATAATTACGGGACAGCTTAAAGAAAGTTACGAAGCATCGCTTAAGCTTGTAAACAGTCTTATAGTACCGAGGATATTCTGCAAAGCCGAGGATGGACTGCCCGTGCCGAAAGGCAAAAATTGTGAGATACGTTTTACATACGCTGATGTTGTTTTCTTCTCAAACGGCAAGGTCATGCGTATCGGATATGAAGATATAAACAGCATAGAGACATCATCATATTCGGAAACGGACGCAGAACTCAGAATTGATTGTGTTAAGGACGGAGAACCTCTGAAACTTGTTTTTATGGTAAATAAGGATACAGAGAATATAATGCAGCTTGACCAAATAGTTAAAGATATGAAAAACGGAGCCTATGATGACTGATAAATGTCAGGAGGGTACAATGAGCAGAAATAAAGAACTGATAGACAAACTCAACACAAACAAACACCTTGACAAGAACGAATGGATAAGTCTGTTTGACGATTGGGACGAGGATGACAGGAAATATGCCGCCGAGCTCGCAAGAGATATCGCGCAGAGCAAATACGGCAAAAATATTTATATACGCGGTATTGTCGAGTTTTCCAATATCTGCCGCAACGATTGCTATTACTGTGGTATACGCAAGTCAAACAACAATATTCAGAGATATTGTCTTACAGAGGATGAAATACTTGACTGCTGCAATGAGGGCTATGAACTCGGTTTCCGCACCTTTGTGCTGCAAAGCGGCGAGCATATTTACAGGCCCGGACAGGTCGCCGATGTTGTGAAAAGAATAAAGGCGGCGCATCCCGACTGTGCCGTGACCCTTTCGCTTGGCGAGGAAGAATACGAAACATATAAATTATGGCGTGAAGCAGGTGCAGACCGTTATCTTTTAAGGCACGAAACGGCGAATGAGGAGCATTATAAAAAACTTCATCCCGAAAATATGTCTTGGCAGCATAGAATGGACTGCCTTAAAGACCTTAAAAAACTCGGATATCAGGTCGGTGCAGGCATTATGGTAGGGTCACCGTATCAGACAAGCAGCTGTCTTGCGGATGATATGCTGTTTTTTGAGGATTTCAAGCCGCATATGATAGGCATAGGACCTTTTCTGCCGCATAAGGATACGCCTTTCAGGGACGAACCGAAAGGCAGTTATGAACTGACACTGTTTTTATTGAGCCTTTGCAGGATACTTCTGCCAAATGTGCTTTTGCCCGCAACGACCGCACTTGGCACAATAAACCCACAAGGCAGGGAAGAGGGTGTGCTTTCGGGAGCAAATGTCATTATGCCAAATCTTTCACCCACTGCGGTAAGAAAAAAATATATGCTTTACGACAACAAAATTTGCACGGGCGATGAATCCGCACAGTGCAGAGGCTGTCTTGAAAACAGGATGAAATATATAGGTTACGGAATAGAGATAACAAGAGGAGATTATCATGATTAAGTTTGCAATTTACGGAAAAGGCGGCATAGGCAAATCCACCGCTGCCTGCAATATTTCCGCCGCGCTTGCCGCAAAGGGGCTTAAAGTTATGCAGATAGGCTGCGACCCTAAAGCGGATTCGACGGCACTTTTAAGAAACAACAAAAAGATCCCGACAGTTCTTGATACCATAAGGGAAAAGGGCAATGAGTTTGCGCTTGAAGATATTGTGTTTGACGGTTTTAACACAGTTAAATGTGTCGAAGCAGGCGGTCCCGTACCGGGGCTTGGCTGTGCGGGCAGGGGTATTATAAATGCACTTGAAAGGCTTGAAGCTCTGGGTGCGTATGAGGTATACAAGCCTGATGTTGTTATTTACGACGTACTCGGCGATGTTGTCTGCGGCGGCTTTTCAATGCCTATGCGCAAGGGTTTTGCCGATAAAGTTTTTGTTCTGACTTCGGGTGAAAAAATGTCGCGGTATGCGGCAGGCAATATCTGTATGGCGGTAGAAAACTTTAAGGGCAGGGGCTATGCAAGTCTTGGCGGCATTATCCTGAACCGCAGGAACGTAAAAGACGAAGATGCTCTTGTAAATACTCTTGCCGCCGATTTTGAAACAGAGGTCATAGGTACGATCGACCGCAGCGAAGAAATACCGCTTGCAGAAGAAAAGGGCGTGCCGCTGCTTTCCGCTTATCCGGACTGTTTGGCGGCAAAACAGCTTGAAGAAACAGCCGAAAGAATATATCGTATCTGCGGAGGTGAGTGATATGCGCAGTGCTTTTGAATACGAAAAACCCCGCAGCATAAAAATATGCGATGCGCCCAAAGGAGATTTTTTCAAAAGCGGCCTTGAATATAACGCGCCTGTGCGCGGCGGTTGGAATATAGTGCATACGGGTATGCTTATCCCCGAGACCGATCAGATATTTGTATGTGCGCAGGGCTGTCTGCGCGGTGTTATCCTTACCGCTGCCGAAATGAACGCACATGAACGTATGAGCTGGGTATCTGTCGAGGAAAACGATATGTTTGACGGTACACTTGAAAGCGATATTACAGACGGCGTATCGGAAATACTTGCAAAAAAGGCAAAAGACGGCAAAAAACCTGCCGCCGTGCTGCTTTATTTAAGCTGTATACATATGTTTGCAGGCTGTGATTTCGATGCCGTTCTCAATGAACTGCGCACAAAGTTCCCCGATATAGATTTTACGGATTGTTATATGACGCCTACAATGCGCACGACCATATCTCCCGATGTGAAAATGCGTATTCAGCTTTATTCGCTTCTGAAGCCCGTTGAACTCAATAAAAAATCGGTGAGTATTCTGGGTAATGATATTGCACCAGATGAAACTTCGGAGTTTTTTAAACTTATCAGAAAAAACGGTTTTGAGATAAAGGATATACATTTCTGCAAAACTTATGAGCAGTATCAGAAAATGGCTGAAAGTGCGTTCAATATAACGACAAGACCCGCAGGAAAAGCAGGCGGCGAAGCTTTGTCGCAAAGAACGGGTGCCAGACATCTGTATCTGCCTGCCGCCTTTGACTTTGACGAGATAGAACAAAATTACAAAACGCTTTGTTCTGCACTTGAAATATCCCTGCCCGATTTTTCGGATAACAGAAAAAGGGCTGAAAATGCACTTGAAAACGCAAAAAATATTATCGGCGATACACCGATGGTCATTGATTTTCTTGCCGTGGCAAGACAGTTTCAGCTGTCAAAGCTGCTTTTGGAGTACGGCTTCAATGTTAAATATATAGTTGCCGATACTCTGAATTTTGAAGAAGAAAAGGAACTTGAATTCTTGGCGAAAAACTATCCAGATATTGAGATCTATTCATCCGTAAATGTGAATATGCTCCATCTTGCCGATGAAAAACACGAAAAAGTCCTTTCGATAGGGCAAAAGGGCGCGTTCTATTTTGCGACCGACTATTTTGTAAACCTTGTCTCGGGCGGCGGTCTTTACGGCTATAAGGGTATTGAAACGCTTGCGGAACTTATGACGGAGGCATTCCAAAACCGGAAAGATCGCAGGGAAGTGCTGAAACTTAAAGGTCATACCTGTGAAAGCTGTTTATTGTAGAGGTGATAGGAATGTTTCCCGATAAATTGGACAATGCAAAGGTATTGTACTACACGCCTAAAGGCGATTACGGTGCAATGTATTACGATACGGGAGAAGTTGCCGCATATTTTGAATATCTTGCCATATGCAAATATGAAAATGCTCGTTGTCGCATAGCGACAACATCGCCGGAGAAAAGCAGGCTTTTCTCCGAAAATGCAGTCACACTGCGCGCCGCCTGCAGCGTCACTTGGTGCCTGTAAGGAAGAAAAAACAAGTTTTTTCTCCTCGGGCAAAGCGCGGTTATAGCGGCAGCGAACAGAATTGTTCGCGCCGTCCCTTCGGGATTTGTGCCGCTTACAGCGGCGCAA
>JAGAHK010000141.1 GCA_017627115.1 Bacillota bacterium
CTTGCGCCGACTGCGAGCCGCAAAGCGGCTTTATTCCTTGTACGCAGTCGTGTGCATGCCCCGCAGGGTTATAGTAAAGGACATTTTTAAATGTCGTTTACTATAATAATTTCTTATTTTGCTTATTAAGCATTTAAAAGGTCGGTGATTTGATGAAGAGTTTTGCCACAGCCGTTTTTGATTTTCTGTTCACGGTCAAAACGGCAAATGTTGAATTTTTTGATACTTTCGGTTCAAAGATACAGCGTTCGTTCTTTGCGTATATTCACGAAGAAGACCTGCCGAAGCTTCAGCAGCTTGTGGAGGATCTTCCCGAAACGCATGAAGTAAACCATGTTGTCCGCATACGCGACAAAAATGGTGAAATTCTGCTTATTTTGCTTAAGTTGAGCCTTGTACATATGGGCGAAGAAGATCTGATAGAAGCATATTTTATAGATATTTTGCAAACCGAAGCCAACTATAACGAGCTGGTCGAAAAACTCCAGATCACACGCCAACACCTTACCAATATGGAATTGGTGTGCTTTGAGTATTCCCCTGCCACCAAGAACATCAAGATATTTACCTATTCGCTTAACCAGGCAGTACCGCTTTATGACGGCGATTTTACCGAATGGAAGATGGCAGCGCTTGACAACGGCTTCATACCCGAAGACCAGAAAGAGGTATTCCACGCTCTTTGCTTCGATCTTGAAAGCTGCAAAAACAGTTTTATGTACAGATTAAGAAGTGCGGCCTTCACAAAGGGCGAAAACATTGAGGACAATGTTGTACGCTATTCGACCATAACAACAACTTTGGGCAACCGCTATGTTATCGGCACGATAACAAGCATCGTAAACAACTCCACGATCGGTGTTGAAAGCACATATGTGCGTACTTACAAAGACCCCATGACGGGCGTGCTCAACAAAGCATCCGTTGTTAAATACACAAAAAACAGGATCGAAAATCTTATGCCGAGCGAGTCTATAGTTATCGCCATACTCGACCTTGACAATTTCAAGACGGTAAACGATACTTTCGGCCACCTTTACGGCGACAAGATAATCATAGAGTTTGCGAACATAATCAGCAAGGTCATCGGAACGCGCGGTATTCTGGGACGTTTCGGCGGCGATGAATTTATGATAATGCTTGAGGGCATAAAAGACGAGCTCGATCTCCGCAGCGTGCTCCGCTCCATACGCACAAGCGTTGAGATGAAATTCAAGGATATAGGCGAGGGCATAAGCCTGACCACTTCCATAGGTGCGGCAACCTACCCCAAGGATGCCAAAACATATGACGAACTGTTCACAAAGGCGGATTACTGCCTGTATCTTTCAAAAATGCGCGGCAAAAACCGCTATGTAATGTTCGATTATATGATAAAGGAGCACCACTATATCGAAGATAAGCTGATGCTTAAAAAGGACCATGCCGCACTTGACCATACCACCTATACACTGCATATGATGGATATGCTGCTCAAAAACGCAAATCCGCCTGTATTTGATATACTTGCGGCTGTAGGCGAGCGTTTTCATCTTGACCGTATAAGGGTATTTTTAGGCAGCGATATGGAGCTTAAATACAATTGGGGCTCAACTGCCGAAGATGAGAACTTTACACAGATCTATGACGATTTTTATCTTGATGCATTCAGCGAAAACAAGAATTACGTTATAAACTATGTGACCAACCTTGAAGTGGCATACCCGACCATATTCAACTTTTTAAAGGGCGGACGCACACAGGCAGCCGTGCAGTACCTTTTAGGCAACAAGCAGCATGTTGAGGGTCTTATCTCCTTTGAGCTGACAGAACGCACGAACCACTGGCCCGATGACGAGATATTCGATTTCACACTTATCGGCTATATGCTTGAGACCTGCGTTTTCGACAAACAATAAAAAAATAAAAAAATTTAAAATTTATATTGACAAGGCACGGCATATGTTGTATAATATAATTCGTGCCGTAGACAGCAGGTGTCGCAAGACGTAACGTAAACCAACCTGCCGAGGATGTAAATTTTGTTTATTTCACCTCTCTGTACTGCGTACCGGGAGGTTTTTTATATGCAAATTACAAACGGCTCCAATAAATTAATATTTATACAGGAGGTGTAGAAATTGGCTAAAGTTGAACAAAAGCAGGTCATTGTAAACGAGATCAAGGAAAAGCTTGAAAAGGCTACTTCCGCTGTACTTGTTGATGCACGCGGTCTTACTGTTGAGCAGGACACAAAGCTTCGTAAGCAGTTAAGAGAAGCAGGCGTTGACTACAAGGTTTACAAGAACACAATGATGAATTTTGCTGTAGAGGGTACTCAGTTCGAGGGTCTTAAAGATTACTTTGAAGGTCCCAGCGCTATCGCTATCTGCTACGAGGATCCCACTGTTGCGGCAGCAATTCTCAACAAGTTTATGAAAGACGCCAAAGCACTTGAATTCAAGGCAGGCGTTATCGAAGGAACTTGCTATGATGCAAAGGGCATGGCTGCTGTTGCAGACATTCCTTCAAGAGAGGTACTTCTTTCAAGACTTCTCGGCAGCTTCCAGGGTCCTATGGCAAGCTTTGCAAGAGTTATCAAGGCTATTGCGGAAAAGCAGCCTGAGGCAGCAGAAGCTTAATTATCAATTTTAAACACTACTACACGATTTTTAATTTTAAACTTTTAACGGAGGAAATAAAAAATGGCTAAATTATCTATTGAAGAAATCATTGCAGCTGTTAAGGAACTTTCTGTTCTTGAACTTAACGATTTAGTAAAGGCTGCTGAAGAAGAATTCGGCGTATCCGCATCCGCAGGTGTTGTTGTAGCAGCAGGTGCTGTTGCAGGCGGCGCAGCTGACGAAGAAAAGTCAGAATTCGATGTTGAGCTTACAGAGGTAGGCGCAGAGAAGATCAAGGTTATCAAGGTCGTTCGTGAAGTAACAGGTCTTGGTCTTAAGGAAGCTAAGGAAGTTGTTGACGGTGCTCCCAAGGTTCTTAAGGAAGCAGCTTCTAAGGACGATGCTGAAAACATCAAGAAGAAACTTGAAGAAGTTGGCGCAAAGGTTACTCTTAAGTAATTCAAACCAAAACTTACAAACAGTTCATTCAAGGGCTGCTGCGATCGTGCGGCAGCCTTTTCTGATATTCAATAAAAACACCGATAGTCAAAAAAAATTTTTATTCTAAAGATCGGTCATTCCCGTTTTTTTGAAAGGATATACCATGCTCAATTTATCCGACAGACTTCTTACCGTGGCACGCGCCGTCCTGCCCTGCACCTGCGCGGCAGACATCGGCACCGACCACGCTTATATACCCATATGGCTTTGCGAAAACGGCATTGCAAAAAACTGCATTGCAGGCGATGTCAGCAAAGGTTCGGCTCAAAAAGCCGCCGACAATGTAAAAATGCACGGTCTTGATGCACAAATCTCCGTTCGCTGCGGCAGCGGGCTTGAAATACTCACAAAATTCGATGCTGTGGACTGTATCATTATTTCGGGCATGGGCGGTATGCTTATGCTGGATATACTTAACGGCGGCGATATAACAAAGGTAAAACAGCTTGTTTTGCAGCCGCAGAAAAATATTTCAAAGGTACGCAGGGTTTTGCACGCCTCTGGCTTTAAAATCGAAAACGAGTATATTGTTTATGAAGAAAACAAATACTATAATATAATAAACGCACTCCGCGGCAGCGAGGACGCTTACACCGACACGGAATACCTGCTCGGCAAAAAACTGCTTGAACAAAAAGCGCCTCTTCTGAAAAGCTTTATTGCGGAGGAAGAACGAAAATACCGCAATATCCTGCCCCGCACCTACGGCGAGCGCAGGGCGGAGATAGAGAAGATACTTGCTTGTTTTGAGGAGGGAAAAAAATGCTTGTAAAAGATGCAATCGCACTTATGGAGGAGCTTGCGCCGAAAAGCCTTGCCGAAAAATGGGATAATGTCGGTCTGCTTGTCGGCGACAGGAATGCGGAGGTCACAAAGATACTTTTCGCCCTTGATGCCGTTGATGAAGTGATAGACGAGGCGGCAGACATCGGCGCACAGCTTATCATCACGCACCACCCCCTTATTTTCAAAGGCGCAGGCAGCGTAAGCACCGACACGGCGCTCGGCAGGCGCATTATAAAGCTTATAAAGAACAATATTTCCCTTTACAGTGCGCATACCAATTTTGATATAGCCGAGGGCGGCACGAACAGTGTGCTTGCACAGCTGCTTGGACTTACGGACACGGAAGGGCTTGTACCCTCGGGCGATGCCTTTCTCGGCAAGGTCGGCAGCCTGCCCCACCCTATGACTTTACGCACTCTTGCGGAACTTATTATGCAAAAAACAGGTGCACCTGCACTTAATATAACAGGTGATGCGGATAAGACGGTAAACCGTGTGGGTCTCTGCACGGGCAGCGGCGCAGACCGTGATTTTATGCTTGCGGCAAAGCAGAAAGGCTGCGATGCCTACATAACGGGCGATGTAAAGTATCACGAAGCGCAGTTTGCAGCGGATATAGACCTTGCACTGATAGATGCAACGCATTATTACACGGAAAGCATTGCAATACCTTATTTATGCAAATATATAAGCGAAAAATGCACGGCAGACTGTGCAGTCACCAAAGTAAAAGGCGAAAGTTTTAAAACCGTAACACAAGAAACGCTGAAACTATAAGCGTTTCCCGAATAAGACGAGGTAAATATGGAAAAAGTCAGATTTGAAAACGGAATTACTCTTGTAATGGAGAAGTTTTACAATATACGCAGCATTGCGGCGGGCATTTATGTCAAGAACGGCTCCGTAAACGAAACGGCAGCGGAAAACGGCATTTCGCATTTTATCGAGCATATGCTTTTCAAAGGCACGGAAAACCGCAGCGCACGCGGCATTGCCGCAGAAATGGACAGAGCGGGCGGTGCGCTCAATGCCTACACCACGAAGGAATTTACCTGTTATTACACGCGCGTGCTGGACACCTATTTTGACAATGCCTTTGACATACTTGCGGATATGTATTTCAACTCCGCTTTTGCGCAGGACGAGATAGAGCGCGAACGCGGTGTTATAAACGAAGAGATAGATATGTATGCCGACACTCCCGACGACCTTGTACACGAAAACCTTGAAAATGCGGTCTGGGAGGGTTCGTCACTCGGTCAGCCCGTACTCGGCACGCACGATACAATAGCCGCCTTTGACACGAAAACGCTCAAAGACTATATGAAAAAGCACTACTGTGCCGACAATACCGTTATATCCATAGCGGGCAATATCGACTATGAAAAGACAGAAGCCCTTGTGCGCCGCTATTTTGGCGGTCTTGAAACAAGATCTGTTACCCTTTCAACACCCTCGGGTGAAATATACAAGCCTGCTGTTGTGACCTGTTCAAAGGACATAGAGCAGCAGCATATGTGTATAGCCTTTAAGGGTATCACACGCTTTGACAGCGATATATACACCATGCCCGTACTCAATACCATACTCGGCGGAAGTATGAGTTCGCTGCTTTTTCAGCATATACGCGAGGAAAAAGGGCTTGCATACAGCATATATTCCGTACACAGCCCATATGAAAACACGGGTCTTTTCACCGTATACGCAGGCTTTGGACGTGACAAGACGGACATTGTGAAAGAAACGATACTTAACGAGCTTTTCACCTTTGCCGATACTTTCGGTGATGAAGACCTGCTTAACGGCGCAAAGCAGCAGCTTATAAACGGTTTTCTTATGTCGCTTGAAAACACCTCACAGGTAATGGGTGCGACAGGCAGGTCTATGCTCCTGCGCGGCAAGGTAAACAGCCGCGAAGAAGCGATAAAAGTGATAGAAAACGTAACTATGGATAAGGTAAAAGCACTTGCAAAACGTGTGTTTGTACCCGAAACGGAAAGCATCTCAATAGTGGGAAAGTAAAGGCGCAAAGCCGGGTTGTATATTCGCAAACCCCGCAAGAACTTTGCGGCTCAACAGGAGAAACAGTTTCGCTGCAAATTTCTTGCGTTTTCGGAGACAGGGGACTGACAACTGTCATGAACGCAGTGAGTGACAGTCGCCTGTCCCCTGTCTTCCGCCCGTTAAGTTCTTGCATTTTTGGAGACAGGGGACTGACAACTGTCATGAACGCAGTGAGTGACAGTCGCCTGTCCCCTGTCTTCCGCCCGTTTCAGTTCAGTATCGCCGTTCCGAGATTGAGATAGGCGGCAAAGCTCACCCAAATAATATACGGCGCAAGCAGGTATGCGGACATCTTCGATATTTTTGAAAAAGCTTTCATCGTCATTGCGATAAGCACCCAAAGTATCACCAGCCACAAAAGTGCGAAATAATACAGTCCGAACTTAAAGAAAAACACCGACCAAAGGAAGTTGAACCCAAGCTGCACGTAATAAAGCGTGAGTGCGCTGTCGCTGTTTCTGTCGCCCGAGACCTGCACAAGATATGCCGCAATACCCATAAGGATATAAAGTATTGTCCAGACTATAGGAAAAAGCACGGCAGGCGGCGAAAGCGGCGGCTGTGCAAGGTTTTTAAAGCCCATCATACCCTCGCGCGAGATATACGCCGACACCGCGCCCGTTATCAGCGGCAGCGCAATATTGAAAACCAAAGCCTTTGTTTTTGCTTTCATAATTATCACCTCTTGTTATAGTAAACGACAGTTTTACAAACTAAGGAAGTCCCCCACTTCTAAAGCGGGGGTGCTTACTTAAAATTCAGTGGGAGTCCAAGCTCCCACTGAATTTGGAATTGCTTGCAATTCCGTTGGTTATGAGTATGTAGCAGAAATTTATTTCTGCGGAATACGAATATCATTGACTTGTCGTTCACTATAATTTATGCAGGAGGTGTTTTTTTATTCCGTAAACACACGTTTTTGCGGATAAGAACAGGAAAAAATTCCATTATACAATGTATCTCACTTATATGCAACATTCATATTTGTAAATCTTTTGTAACGTAAATTGTCGAAAACACACAAAGCAAAAAGAGGACAGCCTTGTGTATGAGTTTTTCATACACAAGACCGTCCCCCTGTATACCCTTCGGTTGGGATGGTATAAAAACTGCCATAATATCACACCCTTTTTATTTAAAGCAGCTGCCGCCGACAAATTCACGCAAAAGCGAATTTATGGGTATAAGGTCGGTATTGAGCGGCAGGAAGCTGTTAAGGAATTTCAGCAGACGGTTTGCCTCGGGATACTCCTCACTTTCACAGGGCACACGGAAAAGCACGGGTTCAACAAGAGTTTTGATAACACAAAGCTCGTAGACCAAAGACGAATTAAAGATAACATCCGCATTTTCCTGATAAGGATAGATATTTTCCTCCTCGCCCTTTGATACCATAGGCCAGATGCTTATGGTGTCGGCGGCATCAAAACCGCGTGTGCGGAAATCGCGCACCATACGGCGCAGCATACGTGTATCGGTAGTCGAGATACGGTTATGCTCGTCAAGGTTGAGCTGTGTAAGTGCGGAAATATAGACCCTGTAGACCTTTTCTTCGGGCAGTTCGTTGGTAAGCTTGGGGTTAAGACCGTGTATGCCCTCTATGATAAGCACATCACGCTCACCCAGACTGATAGTCCTGCCGGGCTGACGTTTGCCCGTAAGGAAATTGAACTCGGGCAGCTGTACGGTCTTACCCTCAAGCAGGTCGAGCAGATTTTCGTTGAAAAGTGCAACATCTATCGCTTCAAGGTTTTCAAAATTCTTCTGACCGTTCTCGTCGGGTTCTATTTTGTCCTTATCGAAATAGTAATCGTCAAGCGAGATAAGCTGCGGTGTTTTGCCGTTTACACGCAGCTGCACGCCAAGCCTTTTGGCAAAGGTAGTCTTGCCCGAAGACGAGGGTCCCGCAACAAGGATGACCTTTTTTTCGTTTTTGGTGATAGCGTCCGCGATGGCAGCGATCTTCTTTTCGTGCAAAGCTTCACACACAAGGATAAGGTCGCCTATTTTGCCGCTGCATATCATCTCGTTGAGTGCGCCTGCGGAGTCCACCTGCATTATATTTGCCCACTTTCCGCTCTCGGAGAATATGGAACAAAGTTTGGGGTAGTCTTTCAGTTCAAGCAGCTCGTTATCCTTGCGCGGATCGGCAAACTGCAAAATAAAGCCGTTGTTATATTCCACAAGGTCAAAAAGCGTTATACAGCCCGTTTCCGGCACAAGAGGACCGTAGAGATATTCGTAAAAATTGCCCACTTTGTATATCTCCACTATCTGCGTTTTGACATACTGCAAAGCCTTTATACGGTGTTCAAGCCCGTATTCCGAAAAAATGGCTCTCGCACGTTCAACAGGTACTGTTATCTTCTCGAAAGGCAGGTTTTCCGCAACGATAGCGCGCATTTCTTTCTTTATGGCATCAAGGTCGGCTTTTGTCAATTCTCTGCCGTCATTGCGGCAATAGAAGTTCATATTTACGGTATGTTCGACCCATATCCTCTCATCCTTGCCAAGCACACGGCTTGCCGCCATAAGCATAATTGTCATGGCGCTGTTGCGGTAGCTGCGTATGCCTGCCGATGAGTGGATATTGAAAAACCTGACCTTTGACGGATAGTTTATAGGCATGGTAAGGTCACATATCTCGTTGTTGACAGATGCAACAAGCGTGCCGTCCCCGCGCGCTTTTGCAAGCTGCACAAGGCTGCTGCCCTGCTCTATCTCAACTGTTTTGTTGTCGTTTAAAATGGTTACGGGGATCTTCATAAAATACCTACCTCCTTGGATTGAGCAAAAAATGCCTTTATTTTTGTTAATTATAACATAAAGGCAAAAGAAATACAATATATTAATTCCTTACAACTTATCTATAAAAAAAGAAGACGACCTTGTGCATGAGTTGATTTACATACTCATACACAAGACCGTCCCCCTGTATGGCTCTTTACTGTACAGGCTTCAAATGTTTTATAAGTTTCTTATCCCAACTTATAACTTCGTCATCATTAATCTGATTGTATGATATTAATATACAATCAACAAAATCTAAAGATGTATCTCCAAATAATTTTAAAGCATGTACAATTATATTCTTATTATTGACATTTACTTCATCTAAAAATCCTGTAATTGCTTCTGCAATTTCATTTCTTGGTATTTGATAAACTTTACCTTTTAATGTGTAAACCACTTCTGCTATAACTTCTGCTAAAACCCACACATTCTTCTTCTGTATAAGTTTCTCCGCTTCTGTTGCTTTTTCTTCATCATCATTCGTTAAATATCTTAATATTATATTCGCATCAATCCATATTTGCATGTTTAGTTGCCATCTCCATTTC
>JAGAHK010000142.1 GCA_017627115.1 Bacillota bacterium
AATTCTATTAACATTATCAGCGTCGCAGACTTTAAGCCGCAGGCGGAAACCGCGTTTTCGCCGAGGAGAAAAACTTGATTTTTCAAACCTTACAGGCATCAAGTGACAGCTTGCTGGCGCGCAGTATGACTGCAAATTTGGCAAAAAAACTGTTTTTTGCCAGAGGGTGGAGCTTAATGCGACAGCCCCATACTTACCCCATTTTATCGGTATTCCGAAAGAGGCAGGGTAACGCCGATAAAATTTAATTCAAAGCAAAATTCACCTCACCTCCGCTTTGCTGCGGTTCGGTGTGGTGGGGCTAGAACAGAACGGACGGTTTTTCGGGCTCTGTGCTGCGCTTTTTAAAGTGATTTTGGGATAATGATTTTTAATACTTGTTTTCGCTGTTACATTTGTTTTTGTTTAAGTTTTTTATGCCCTTGTACCGCAATGCGGAAAAACGTCCATACCGCCTTTGGCGATACGGCTTCGCCGTATGCCCGTCCATACTGCCTGCGGCGATACGGCTTCATTGTATGTCCGCCCATACCGCCTGCGGCGATACGGCTTCGCCGTATGCCCACCTGCATTAAAACGTGCTTTTGTGAGCAAGCTCCCAACGCAGTTTTTATGCGGGTGGGCGTATGGACTATTTAATACGGCGTGATGGTTTGAAAACGAATCTGACCCTAAATTTTAATAAAAAACATTAATATACAATATGAAAACAGGGATAAGAAAAAATAATTATCATTAATTATTTTCCAAAGAGTGTACATATTCTTTAAAGACCTGTCCGCGCTGTTCATAGCTTTTGAACATATCCCAGCTTGCGCAGGCAGGGGAGAGAAGCACGCAGTCGCCTTTTTCTGCGTTTCTTGTGCAAAGTTCCATTGCCTGGTTGAAATCGTCTGCACGTTCGTAGTCTTTAAAGCCTGCCTTATCCATAGTCTGGCAGATCTTTTCTTTTACTGCGCCTATAACTGCGGCATATTTTACCCTGCCCTCGAATGTTGCTATCCATTCCGCAAAGTCGGAGCCTTTATCATAGCCGCCTGCTATGATACATATCGGGCGTTCCATTGCCATTACCGCCTTTATGGAGGCATCGGGGTTAGTGCCCTTACTGTCGTTATAGTAGCGCACGCCGTTAACTTCCGCCACAAATTCTATTCTGTGTTCAACGGCGGTAAATTCGCAAAGGGTTTTTCTTATTATATCAAGGTCAACACCTGCGCATACACCGCAGGCTATAGCTGCCATTGCGTTTTCGACGTTGTGTCCGCCGAGTATATTCATATCCTTTATATCAAGCACTTTTTCGTTATATCCGAGTGTGCGGATATACATAGACTTGCCGTCGGAGAAAATGCCGTCCTCTATCTCCTTGTCAAGAGAGAAGAAGATGACTCTGCCTTTTGTACGGTTTGCCATATCCCTTGTTGCGGGGTCGTTGTAATTGAGTATGGTGAAATCTTCCGTCGTCTGGTTCTCGAAAACCCTTTCCTTTGCAGCAATATAGTTTTCAAGTGTTTTATGTCTGTTCAGGTGGTCGGGTGTGATATTGAGCACTGCGCATATGCTTGGGCGGAAATCCTCTATTGTCTCAAGCTGGAAACTTGAAAGCTCCGCAACAAACCAGTTTTCGGGTTTTGCGCCTTCTATGGCTTCGGTGAGCGGTGTGCCGATATTGCCTACCGTGCCTGCAAGCAGACCTGCATTTTTCATTATTTCGCCGACAAGGGTGGTAGTGGTGGTCTTGCCGTTTGTGCCCGTTATGCCGATAAAGGGCGAACGGGTAAAGCGATATCCAAGCTCCGTCTCGCCTATTATGGTCTTGCCAAGCTCTTTTGCCTTTTTCACAAAAGGCAGGTCGAGCGGTACGCCGGGACTCATTACCAGCATATCGAATTTTTCTATCTCGTCTTCGGGGTTTCTGCCAAGAATAAGAGAAATATCCTTGCTTCTCAACTCGGCAGGCGCTGTTCCGAGCAGGTCTTCGGTTTTAGCGTCCTGCACCGTTACGTCCGCGCCGTTTTGTTTAAGCAGATGTGCTGCGGCTATACCGCTTTTTGCCATGCCGCAAACAAGCACTTTTTTGTCTTTAAGCTCCATTTTTGGTTCCTCCTGTGCATTTATATGTTTTTATGCAAATATTCCCTTTACCGCAAGATAGCCTGCAAGGCAGAGCAGTGCGGTGATTATGTAGAACAGCGTAACGACCTTTGTTTCACTCATACCGCCCTTTTCAAAGTGGTGATGTATGGGCGCCATGCGGAAAATGCGTTTGCCGTTTGTAAGCTTGAAATATGTTACCTGAATTATTACCGAAAGCGCTTCGCAAAGGTAGATGCCGCCTACTATAAGTATCATCAGCGGCATTTTAAGCAGTACTGCCGTGCTTGCAACAAAGCCGCCGAGTGCAAGTGAGCCGGTATCGCCCATAAACACCTTTGCGGGGTTGGAGTTGAACAGCAGAAAGCCCAGCAGCGCACCCACGGCTGCGCCCGAAACGGGTACAAGACCGCTTTTTGCCATAAGCGCAACAAACATAAAGAACACTGCAACAAGCGCGGTAACACCCGATGCAAGGCCGTCAAGACCGTCGGTGAGGTTTACTGCGTTTACCGTGCCTACCATCACAAAAAACAAAAAGGGTACAAAAAGATATTTAAGATCCAGCTCAAAACCCTTCATAAACGGAACATACACAGAGGTGCCGAGGTCTGTGCAGGTGTATATGTACCAGGCAAAGCCCGCGGTCACAAGCACCTGAAAAACTATCTTCTGCCATGCGCGCAGACCCAGATTATGCTTTTTCACAACTTTGATATAATCGTCAATAAAGCCTATCACGCCGTAAAGTATGGTGATGATAAGCACAACGAGTGCATCGGTGTTATCCGAAAGGAAGGGGATGCTTGCCGCAAGAAAGGCAAGCAGTATCATAACGCCGCCCATTGTCGGTGTGCCTGCTTTTGCCATATGGCTTTCGGGGCCTTCCTCACGTATCGGCTGACCGAATTTGAGCCTGTGGAGCATGGGTATGATTATCGGGCAGAGTATTATATTGACTGCAAAGGCAATGAAAATAGCGTATATTCCGTGTTCTAAGCTGTACATTTTTTATTTTTCCTCCAACTTTTCAACAATTTTTTCAAAGTGCATACTGTGTGATGCCTTTACAAGCACAGATGCGCCCGAAGGTATGAGCTGTTTTTCGTCAAGTGCGGATAAAAACTCGTCAACAGTGGCAAACCACAGGGCATTTTTGCCTGCGGCTTCGTATACGGCGCGCGAAAGTTCGCCTATGGCTATGACCATATCAAGTTCTGCGGCTTCTTCGCCGACTTTTTTGTGCATATCCGCGGCATAATCGCCAAGCTCGAACATATCGCCGAGTATTGCGCATTTATATGTATCCGCCTGTTTCAATACCTCTATGCTTGCGCGCATAGAATCGGGGTTTGCGTTGTATGCGCCGTTTATAACGGTATATCGCGGGGTGTCGATAATGTCCATACGTCCCGAAGTCGGCACAAAATCCCTTATGCCGTCAGCTATTTCTTCAAAACTTATGCCGAGGCTGTGACCTACCGCAGCCGCAGCAAGTGCATTGCTGACGATATGCTCACCGGGGAGCATGGTCTGCGCCCTGAAACTGCCTTTTGGCGTATTTACCGTAAATTCCGTGCCTTTAAGACCTTTTGAGACCATATCCGAAGCATAAATATCGGCTTTGCTGTTGTTTATGGAATAAAACAGTATGTTTTCGCCCTTTACGGTCGCGAGCATATCGTTATCGAGGTTCAGTACTTTTGTGCCGTTTGGCTTCAGCCCCTCGAATATCTCGCATTTTGCCTTTAAAATGCCCTCGCGTGAGCCTAAATTCTCTATATGCGCCGTGCCTGCATTTGTTATTACCGCTATGTCGGGCTTGACTATATTTGTAAGATAGCTTATCTCGCCAAAGTGGTTCATGCCCATTTCTATAACGGCTGCCCTGTGCTTTTCTTCAAGACCGAGAACGGTAAAGGGCAGGCCTATATCGTTATTGTAATTGCCCTGCGTTTTCAGCACAAATTCGCTGCCGTAATGCGCCATAAGCACGGATGCAATAAGGTCTCGTGTGGTGGTCTTGCCCACACTGCCCGTTACCGCAACTTTGGGAATGTCGAATTTTGCGCAGTGCGCCCTTGCAAAGTCGCCCAGGGCGAGCCTTGTGCTTTTTACAACTATCTGCGGTATATCAACGTCAAGTTTTCTCTCGACCAGCGCCGCAGCCGCGCCCGATTTGGCGACCTGTGCCACAAAATCATGCGCATCGAAGCGCTCGCCGCTCAACGCTATGAACAGATCGCCCTTGCTTACGGTGCGCGAATCTTTTGTTATGCCCGTTATAACGGCATTTTCGCCGTATGCGGTGCCGTTTGTCATCTCTGCTGTTTCATTGACAAAGTATCTCATATCAAAGCTCCTTTAAAGCCTCGGCAGCAACCTCGGCATCGTCAAAATGTATGGTTTTGTCCTTAAATATCTCGTAGTCCTCGTGACCCTTGCCCGCAATAACCACGCTGTCGCCACGGTTGGCTTCTTTGACGGCGGCAAATATCGCTTCGCGCCTGTCTACTATCAGCCTGTAGTTATCCGTTGCGGACTTTACGCCCGGTTCTATCTCGTGAAGTATATCTATGGGTTCTTCCGAACGCGGATTGTCGGAGGTGACAAAGCACATATCCGAAAGCCTGCCCGCTATCTCGCCCATAATGGGACGTTTTGTTCTGTCACGGTCGCCGCCGCAGCCGAATACCGTAAGCACACGGCCTTTAGTGAATTCCCTTACCGCATTGAGGATGTTCTCAACACCGTCGGGTGTGTGTGCGTAGTCAACAATGACATTTATGCCCCTGTCGTTGGGAATGTTCTGTATTCTGCCGGGTACGCCCTTTATTGCGGCGATACCCTTTATTATATCGTCATCGGCGATGCCCATTGCAAGCGCCGCGCCTATAACGCCGAGAGCGTTGTAAACGCTGAATCTGCCCGGTACGTTAAGTATAAAGTCAAGGCTCCTGCCGTCGGCATCAACGGTGAAAGTGACCTTATCCATATGATAAACTATGTTTTTCGCGAAAATATCGGCCTGCTTTTCCATGCCGAAAGTCTTTATGCCGCAGTCGGCCTGTGCGATGATCTTTTCCGCCCACTTGTCGTCTGTGTTCACAATGCCCGTTTTGCACATTTTAAACAGCTTTGCCTTTGCGTCACAGTAGTTTTCCATCGTTTTGTGGAAATCAAGATGATCCTGCGTAAGGTTTGTGAAAATACCTATATCAAAATCCGAGCAGTCCACCTTTTGCAGTGCAAGCCCGTGCGAAGATACCTCCATAATGACCTCGTCAACACCGCAGGCTGCCATATGCGCAAATATCTCCTGCAATTCTATGGTGTCGGGAGTGGTGGATGTCGCCATTTTTATATCCTGTTTCTCGCCGTTGACGGTTATGCCGACTGTGCCGATAACACCCGTCTTGTGACCCAGACGGCGCAGTATGGTCTCAAGAAAGTATGTGCTGCTGGTCTTGCCGTTCGTGCCCGTTACGCCTATAAGTGTGAATTTCTTGCTCGGTTCGCCGTAAAAAGCCGCCGCTATTTTTGCAAGTGCTTCGCGGCTGCCGTTTGGTACAAAAACGCCCGTAACACCCTCGGGTATCTCGATCTCTTTTTCGCATAAAACAGCGGTGCAGCCGTTTTTAACGGCAGACGGGATATATTTGTGACCGTCTGTGGTAAAGCCTGCGATACACACAAAAAGCGTACCCGATGCAGCCTGTCTTGAATCTATGGTAAGTTTGTTTATATCTTGCTTGATGTCGCCTTGGATAAGCGTGTATTCCACATTTTTTAAAAGTTCGGATAATAGCATATCAACATCTCCCGTCATCAGATTAATGGGAAAAGGAAAAAATATCCCCATTGTCTTATAATAATACCACAAAAAAATGGTTTTGTATAGTTTTTTTGAAAAACGTAATCAATTGGTAATATTAGGGCGCCTATTTGTTTGTTTAGTTTGTCTAATCTGTATATAAAATTACCTTTCCGCCTTTGTTTACATTTTCTCCCGCGGCAGGAAGCTGTGCTTTGACTTTTTCGCCCTCACCCACGGTTTCTGCGGTCAATTCGGCTTTTTGTACTGTGTTTTTCGCCTCGCCTGTTTTCATACCGACACAGTTCGGAGCAGGCACGGGCGCTTCTTTTGTCTCCGTTTCGCCATATTGTGGTTTTATGCCGAGATAAGGCAGAATATTGCCCATAAGCTCTTTCATAACGGGGCCTGCGACCTGACCGCCGTAATATACGCCCTGCGGCTCGTTTATCAGCACAAGGGCTATCGCTTTCGGGTCTTCGGCAGGTGCAAAAGCGCAGAATGAGGCTATATATTTTCCGCTGCCGCGCGGCAGTTTCTGACTGGTCGCAGTCTTGCCGCCTATCCTCATCCCGGGGATATACGTCTTGCTGCCTGTGCCGACTGCGACCACGCTTTCGAGTATTTGGCGCATGGTGTCGGAGGTCTCCTTTGATATGACCCTTTCGCCCTGCGGATATTCAAAAGTGCTTGTTATCTCGCCTTTGCTGTCTGCAAGGGCTTTCGCAAAATGCGGCGTTATGCGTGTGCCGCCGTTTACCGTTGCCGATACCGCGCTGATCAGCTGCAGCGGCGTTATCTGAAAACCCTGACCGAAACTCATTACCGCAAGTTCCAGCGGCCCCGTCTTGTCCTTTGCGTGCATTATGCCTACCGCTTCGCCGGGCAGATCTACCCCTGTTTTTTCCCTGAAACCGTATTTTATCATAAAATCGTAAAATCTCTCCGAACCGAGCCTTGCCGCAACATCCATAAACACGGGGTTGCAGCTGTTTTGCACACCCTCGACAAAGGTCTCCGTGCCGTGACTTCGCGGCGCTCTCCAGCATTTTATATGTCTGTCGGCTACATTTCGTCCTGCATTGCAGCTGAAAGTGTCGGTCGGCTTCACCACGCCCGCTTCAAGTCCTGCCGCAGATGTCACTACCTTGAAAGTGGAGCCCGGTTCGTATGTATCGTTTATTGTGAAATTGCGCCACATTCGGTTCAGTGCATCATTGCGTGTTTTTTCGTCCAAAGTGTCCCATACGGCGGCAAGTTCTTCGCTGTTTATGGTGTAGGGTCGATTGAGGTCAAAATTCGGGTAGTTTGCCATAGCGTATATCTCGCCGTTTTTCGGATCCATAACTATTATTGCGCCGCTTTTTGCCTGCTTTATATCCACCGTGTTTTTTATCAGCTGCTCGGCATAGCGCTGTATATTTATATCAAGCGTGGTCACAAGGCGCGTGCCGTCAACGGGTGCCTGCCTTGTCTGCGGCAGGTTCGGTATCTCCTGACCTGCCGCTTTGGTAAAAGTCACTATTTTTCCCTTGCTGCCCTTTAAAACACTGTCGTACCGCGCTTCAAGCCCTATTATGCCCTGATTGTCTTTTCCCACAAAGCCTATGACCTGCGCGGCTGTGCTGCTGTATGGATAAACACGTTTTATATCCTCGTCTATCATCACGCCTTTCAGGTTTAAAGCGCGTATCTGTTCGGCTTCTTCTGCCGTGACCTTGTCCTTTATACGCACAAGAGCAACACGCTTTTCAACTTTTTTCAGCACCTCGTCGTAGTCGAGCGCAAGTATGTCGGAGAGTGCCTTTGCGGTTTTTTCGCTGTTTTCGACCTGCGCATGTATAACACTTATTGCGGCGGCGGTCTGTGTGCCTGCAAGCACTGTGCCGTTCCTGTCGGTTATATCGCCCCTGCGCGGCGCTATCAGCCTGTCGCGTGTCTGCTGTTCGTATGCTCGCCGAACATAATCGCCGCCTGCGCTGCTTTGCAGCCATGCAACACGGCAAAGCAAAAACCAGGGGGCGCTTATAAGACAAAATGCCAGAAACAATATGCGTTTTCTGACGGCTGTGTTAATTCTGTGCATCAAATTATTCTCCGCAGTCTTTTTATAATTCTATTTTATTACCGCTTTTATTATTCCAAAGCAAATTTGCGTTTTTATATATAAAACAGACAACATAAACATAGGGGGCAGGGAAAAAGCCAAAAACCGATTGTTATAAATACACAAAAAAATTTTTTAAATATCAGCAAGTTTGTTA
>JAGAHK010000143.1 GCA_017627115.1 Bacillota bacterium
ACTCGTTTATAACAAAGTTTATTGCGAAAACGCCTTCAACTATAATGACCGCCTGCACATTAAAGGTATTCGGTGACGAAGGTGTTGAAAAGCGTTACGAAGTATTGAACAAATACAGTCATGCACTTTTTTATAATTTTGAATTAATAAATATCCTCCGCCCCGAGATGGATTCGGCAAAGCAGATATATTCAAGTATTGGTTTCAATAAGATCTACGGTACGGTCTCATTAAGGCGCGGTATAAAAGAGTTTGCCGAAACGGAGATATATAAGGAAGATAAAGAGCGATATATCGAGTTTATGAATATGGATAATGTTAACGAGCGCATTATAAAGGACGGATGTGCGTTTGTTCAGCAGCCGTTCAGATTTAATGACGGAGCCGACAGTTACTCGTGGCGTCTTGTTCGCCTTACGCGCATACCAACGCTGAACGATTTCAACATTATGTACAGTATTCAGCGTATGCCGCCTGTTGATGTTGATGCCATAGAAAAACTTATAAAAGAAGATCCCGATATGTTCAAAAAATAATATCCTGCAAGTTAGTTTTGACTATAATTCAATACTTTAACGGGATATTCGTTAAAAATTAAAAAAAATTACAAAAAAATGAAATTTTCTCTTGCATTGTATGCAAAAAATGTGTATACTATATTTATAGGAAAACAACACAACTTAAATTACATACAGGAGGAAATAAAATGAGCATTAAAATTGGTATCATGGGCTATGGCAACCTTGGCAGAGGCGTTGAATGTGCAGTCAAGCAAAATTCAGATATGGAACTTGCTGCTGTTTTTACACGCAGAGACCCCTCAACAGTCAGCATACTTACAGACAGTGCAAAGGTTTGCTCCGTTAACGATATTGATGCATGGAAAGACAAAATAGATGTTATGATAATCTGCGGCGGCAGTGCTACTGACCTTCCCAAGCAGACACCCGAGCTTGCAAAGAAGTTCAATGTTATCGACAGTTTCGATACACACGCAAGGATCCCCGAACATTTTGCAAATGTTGATGCAGCCGCAAAATCCGGAAATAAAACAGCTGTCATCTCTGTTGGCTGGGATCCCGGTATGTTCTCGCTTAACAGACTTTATGCAAATGCAATTCTTCCCGACGGCAAGGATTATACTTTCTGGGGCAAGGGCGTCAGCCAGGGTCACAGCGATGCTATCCGCCGTGTAGAGGGCGTTAAGAACGGCAAGCAGTATACCATACCCGTTGAGTCCGCTCTCGAAGCCGTAAGAAACGGCGAAAATCCCGACCTTACAACACGTCAGAAGCACACAAGAGAGTGTTTTGTTGTGCTTGAAGAGGGTGCAGATGCGGCAAAGGTCGAGGCAGAGATCAAGAATATGCCTAACTATTTCTCGGATTACGATACAACGGTACATTTCATCAGTGAAGAGGAGCTTGAACGCGATCACAGTGGCATACCTCACGGCGGCTTCGTTTTAAGAAGCGGCAAAACAGGTTGGAACGGTGAAAACAGCCATATTATCGAATACATCTTAAAGCTTGATTCCAATCCCGAGTTTACTTCAAGTGTACTTTGTGCATACGCAAGAGCAGCTTACCGCCTTTCAAACGAAGGACAGCATGGCTGCAAGACGGTTTTTGATATCGCTCCCGCATATTTAACAGCAATGAGCGGTGAAGAAATAAGAGCACATCTTCTTTGATTTTATTATAAGACAAAAGCAGTCGCAATATTACGGCTGCTTTTTTTTGATTTGCATAAACATATAAATATAAACAAAAATTACTTGCGTATTTTGTATAATAATTAT
>JAGAHK010000144.1 GCA_017627115.1 Bacillota bacterium
AAATTATCAATAGTAAACATCATTCTGATAGTACTTATAACCTTATTCACTGCGCCTGTCATGAATTTTGCGGCAGCTCTGACACAGCTTTTTGCCGAAAACGAGACGGGCGAAGCCATAACGGAGTATATGACCAAATACCCGATGTGGTATATGATAGTTGCGGTCGCAGTCATGCCTGCTGTGTTTGAAGAGCTTTCATTCCGCGGTTTTATGATGTCGGGCTACAAGCGCTGCGGTGCGGTAAAGGCAATATTCTTTTCCGCTTTGTTTTTCGGCATTATGCACCTTGACCTTTATCAGCTGCCATATGCTACAGTCGCAGGCATAATAATGGGTATACTTGTGTATTACTCAAACTCGATATTTGCGTCAATGATAGCGCATTTTCTTATAAACGGCTCACAGGTCGTTCTCGGTATGCTGCTTATGGACTACGCCGAAACAGCGGAAGAGATAGCACCGATCGAACAGATAAAGGCCTCGGGTATTCTGCTTTTTATAACACTGCCCTTTCTTTTGGGTCTGCTCTATGCTTATATCCGGCTCAACAAGGGCAAAAATATCGACTATGAATACTCGCTCTCAACAAAACACGAGTTCCAAAGCGATATCGTAAAAGACCCGAAAAAAGACCGTATACTTGATTTTTCATTCGTAATGATATTTTTATTCTATGTACTTTATATGCAGCTCACAAAGGTGTTTGAGCTGCTTATGTAACAGAAAAGGGGTGAGAAAATGGATAACAGTATGATAAGCCGTATTATGCTTTTAAACGAGCTTAAAGTAAGATATCTTAATTTTGATGCGGTATTCTCGGACGAAACACCGATGTTCCGCACACCTGCCGAGCCAGACAAAAACCAGAAGGTGCATATCCGCATCAGGGTCGAGCGTAACAACGTGGACAGCTGCCGTATCTGTCGTGACTCGGGCTTTATAGTTATGCGCAAAATAAGAAGCACAACACGCTTTGACTTCTATGAGGGCAGTTTTATCCTCTCGGATGAACCCGTGAACTACTGGTTCCGTATAGACAAGGACGGCAGGAAGTACTATTACAACAAACAAGGCATTGTAAAAGAGATAGACCACACCTACGATTTCAATATAATGCCGGGCTTCCACACTCCCGATTGGGCAAAGGGTGCGGTGATGTATCAGATATATGTTGACCGCTTCTTCAACGGCGACAAGACAAATGATGTTGTTACCAACGAATACACCTATCTCGGCGCTCATGCCAAATTCGAATCGGATTGGAACGCACCGCTTGAAAACTTTGATGTGTGCAATTTCTACGGCGGCGACCTGCTGGGCGTTATGGCAAAGATGCACTATCTTAAAAACCTCGGCATAGATGTTATCTATTTCAACCCCGTCTTTGTTTCGCCAAGTAACCACAAATACGATATACAGGACTATGACTATATCGACCCGCATTACGGCGTTATTATAAACGACGGCGGAAGTCCCGTTGACGAAAACGATTTTTCCAATACAAACGCAGATATGTATATGCTGCGCACCACCGACAAAGAAAACCTCGAAGCAAGCAACAAGCTTATGGCGGACCTTATCGCAATGGCGCACTCTATGGGGATAAAAGTTATTCTCGATGGTGTGTTCAATCACTGCGGTGCCTTTAACAAATGGCTCGACCGCGAGGGCTTCTACCGCCGCAGCGGCAATGATACAGGCGCATACAACAACCCCGACAGCCCCTACCGCAGCTACTTCAAATGGAACGATGACGGCAGCTATGACGGTTGGTGGGGACACGACAACCACCCGAAGCTTAACTACGAGGGTTCGGAGGAACTTTACAATTACATTCTTGAAATAGCAAAAAAATGGGTATCGCCGCCTTTCAATGCGGACGGCTGGCGGCTTGACGTTGCCGCAGACCTCGGATGCAGCAAGGAATTCAATATGAAATTCTGGCGCGATTTCCGCACTGCCGTTAAAACCGCAAACCCCGATGCGATAATACTTGCAGAGCATTATGGCGACCCCAAGGACTGGCTCATGGGCGACCAATGGGACACGGTAATGAACTATGACGCCTTTATGGAGCCTATAACGTGGTTCCTGACGGGTATGGAAAAGCACAGCGAATCCGCAATACCCGAAAAATACAACAACACTATGGATTTTGAAAGCACCATGCGCTATTTTATGTCGCGCTTTACCTATCCGAGTTTAAGCGTTGCGATGAATCAGCTTTCAAACCACGATCACTCGCGTTTTCTAACACGTACAAACAGAAAAGTCGGCAGGCTGCACACCTCGGGCTCACAGGAGGCCGACACGGGACTCAACAAAGCCATAATGCGCGAAGCGATCGCATTCCAGATGACCTGGATAGGCGCACCGACCATATATTACGGTGACGAAGTAGGTCTTACGGGCTGGACAGACCCCGATAACCGCCGACCTTTCCCCTGGGGAAGAGAGGACAAGGAGATACTTGAATTTTATAAAGAGATGATAAAGATACACAAGCGCCATAAAGCTTTTTCCACAGGCAGCCTTAACTATCTTTATATGTCGAGCGGCCTTATCTGCTTCGGGCGCTGGGACGAAAACGAGAGGATAGCAGTTATACTCAACAATAACGATAATGAGCGAGTGACCATTGTTCCCGCCTGGATGATAGAAGCCGACGACGGCGATGTCTTTACACGCGAGATACTCTCAGACCACCACAGCTTCACCACCACACAGGAGATAGCCATTGTAAAAGAAGGCACTTTTGAGGCCTTTACACCGTCCTACGGCTGTGCGATATGGGTAAGCCGCGCAGGAAACAAAGCATAACAAAAAAGAGTGAGTTCCTTTCGGAACATCACCCGCGTAACAAAATCACGGCTTATGCGTTGAAGCGTCAGCCGTGTTTTATTATGTTGATAACATTCCCAAAAATCGCTCTTATTCACTTTTTTTCTTCCTGTTATATATCGTATCATACAGCATAGGCACAAGCACAAGATTTATGACCATAGCGGTCGCAAGACCTGCTATCATCAGCGAAGCCATGGGTACGAAAAGTGCATCACCGAAAAGTGCGAGCGGTGCAAGACCAAGCACCGTTGTCATGGTACTCATAAGAATGGGTCTGAAACGCTGACCGCCTGCCAATATACACGCCTCACGCACTGAAACGCCGCTTGCGACCTCGTTGTCGATGTAGTCGACAAGCACTATCGCATTTGCAAGCACGCAGCCAAGCAGACTTATTGAGCCTACAAGAGCAAAGAAAGTAAGCTTCTGTCCCGTGATGTACAAAAATGCCACGCCCGAAAGTGCGCCGAAAGGTATGGATATCCAAGTAAGCAGCACTTTTCTTACCGAGCTGAACTGTATCAGCAGGATAATAAAAATAAGGAAAAGCGAAACCACAGCGGCTCTCAATATATCGCCCGCAAGCTCCATAAAGTCCTTTCTTGCGCCCGTGTGTTCAAGTGTGACACCTGCGGGCAGGTCGATTTTGTTTATCTCCTTTTCGAGCTCGTTCTGCATAGTAAAATAACTGTACGAGCTTGCATTGTAGCAGCCGACCGTTCTGCCGCGCCTGCCGTCGATATGTGTTATCTCGGAGAGCTGATTTTTAAGCGAAACATCGGCAAACTGCCTTAAAGCGTGCTTTGTTTTGGTCGTTGATGCCTTTATCTTAAACTCTTTGAGCTTCGTTTCGCTGTCGATATTGCTGTCGAGCACTATCGGGTACTCCGATTTTCCGTTTTTGAACGATGACACCGTTCTGCCCATAAGTGCAAGGCTCAATTCATTCTGTGCCTCTGCACGGAACATACCGATAGTATTTATTTTCAAATCGTTTACATCAACAAAATAATCATAAGTAGCAAGCTGACCGTAATTCTTTATGCCCTTTGTTCCGTCCATACCCGAAAGCAGGCTGTTCACTATACCCTCCGCCTCGTTCAGATCTTCAAGGTTCTCACCCTTTATATTCACTTCAACGGGTTTTGTTGTCAGCTTGAAAATATCTATCTCGTCAACAAGTATCATACCGCCGTCAACGCGCTTGTTCAGCTCGGACTGCAAAAAGTCCACCATCTGCCATGTATATTTAAAGCGGTCGCTGTCTTTAAGGTCTATTTTTACATAAATATCGCCCACATTATCGGCATTTGCCTTTGGCAGCACCGCATAGTCGTATCTTGGCAGACCGCCGCCGATACAGCTTAAATAGTACTGTTTTTCGGGCTGTTCGTCAAGTATCTTCTGTATGTCGTCCACCATTTTCCTTGTGGCATCCATATCGTCAATATTGCTGTTCACCTCTATGGTAACAACATCCTTGAAAGCCTTGGGCTTTACCTGAAAGTCGATAAGCGTAAGCGTAAATGCGCATATACCCGCAAAAACAAGACAGATAACTATTGTCAGCAGTTTGAATTTGAATGCAAGGCGGAACACCTTGTTGTAAATCCTTACCGAGATCGGCTCTTTTTTATTCTTGTCGGGCGTAACACGCAGGAAGAAAAGGCTCATAAGCGGTGTTACGAATATCGACACGAAAAAGCTCGCTATAAGCGAAATAACAATAACGCTCGGGAAGGTAAAACAAAGCTGATGATATGCACCGGGCAGCGTAAAAAGCGAACTGAAACCCGCAATAGTCGTAAGCATCGAAACAAACACGGGTACGATAACACTTTCCGTGCCTTTTGCCACTGCCTCGCGGCGTTCCATGCCCGCATCGAGGTTTTTCTGTATGCTGTCGCTTACAACAATAGCATTGTCAACAAGCATACCCAGCACGACTATCAGGCTCGCAAGCGAAACAAACTGAATATCGAGCTTGAAAATATACATAAAAATAAAGTTTATGAATATCGCAAGCGGTATCGCAAAACTTACCACAAAAGCGTTGCGGAAGTTCATACCTATCATTATAACGATAATTACCAGCACTACCGATTCGATAAGATTGATAACAAAATCATTTACGGATTTTTCTACATCCTCCGACTGCAAAGCGATCGGATTAAGGCTGATATTTTCGGGCAGGGTGCTGTTGTATTTTTCGATCACCTTATTCACCCTTTTGCCGACCGTTACGGTGTTGAGACCTTCTTCAAAATACACTGCTATTATGGTCGCCCTGTCGTTGTTATAGATGAAATATTTTTCATCATCGGGCTGCTCCATACGTATATCCGCAATATCTTTCAATGTGGTGACAACGCCGTCATCGCTTATATTGATGACCAGGTTTTCAATGTCTTTAAGGCTTGAAAAGCGGCAGCTTGTGGTAACATCTATATCGCTGCCATCCATTTTTATGCTGCCCGTTGGGATAGCGCTGTTCTGATTTTGTATTATTGCGGCTATCTCCGCCATTGAAACGGGCTGGTCATTAAGTTTGTCAACATCGACCGTAACTTTCACCTGTGATTTTACATCGCCGAAAAGCGACACTTTTCTAACGCCGTCCACTTCACGCAGATCGTCCGCTATCTCATCACAGCGCTGCGAAAGCTCGTCATTTGATATATTTTCGCCCGTAAGTGCAAGCACCACTTCGCAGGCATCCATAATATCATCGTCTACTGTCACGCTTGTAACACCCGAAGGCAGTTCAACAGTCTGGAGTCTTTTTCTCAGATCGTCAAACGAATCGTCCACTTCTTTTTGCGAAAGATCCATTTTCAGCACGACCGTCACCGCAAAACCGTTGTCTATTATCTTTGTTTCGCAGGTATCATAACCGTCCATTTCCATAACGGCGTGTTCCACCTGCGGTGCCGCAAGCTGCTCTATATCCTCCGCAGTCGCACCCGGGTAAACAACAGTTATAAGACCTACGGGCACCACAACTTTCGGGAAATGCTGTTTGGGTATGATATTATAGCATATAAGCCCCACTGCAAAGCAAAGCGCCATCATTATCAGTATAAGCGTTCTGCGTTTAAGTACAGCGGAAATAAAGCTTTTATTTTCCATTTTCCACTACCTCGCTTTGCACACGCACTTCATCGTTTTCGTTCAGGCTCTTTATGCCGTCTGTAACTATCATAGCCTCGGGGTCGTCTATCTCGACAGCCACCTCCGCACCCTCCGGCTGACCTAAAATGACCTGTTTGCGGATAACGCGGTTCTTGTCATTGACGATATATACATAGTCCACACCGTCCAAGTTAAAAACAGCACTTATCGGCACATAGTACCCCTGCTTTTCGCCCGTCAGTATCTTTACGTTCACCGTCTCGCCCATAGTTACCTTTGACGAATCCACATCTATCTCAACGGTATAGGTCCTTGTCTTTTCATCGGGATACTGCGAAATGAGCGAAACAACACCCGTTATATCATCGTTTATCAGCGCTTTCTGTCCTATGGAGATCCTGCCGTATTCGCTGTCCGGCACGCCTATTGAGACAATGCTGCTTTTGCTCTTTGCAACAACAACGGGGTAGCCTACGCTCGTTACCTCGCCCACCTTGAAAGGCAGCTCCATAACATAGCCGTCACTTTCCGCTGTTATCACCGCGTCATCGTTTACATTGTCCTTTGCGACCTGCTCGTTTATACGTGCGTTCGCAAGCTGCGACTGTACGCTCTTTACATCCTTTTCCTTTGATACTTTAAGGTTTTCAAGCGTATCCACAGCGGACGAACGCTTGTCGTAAAGCGCCTGCAATTCAGCCTTTTTGCCTTTCAATTCCGCAGCGGTGCCGTCATAGCTTGCCTTTGCGGCTTCAAGATTGGCCTGCTGTGTGGTATACTGTGCTTCGAGCGCCTCCATATCCTTGTCGGTAACAATACCGTTTTCATGCAGTGTTCTTGTGGAAGTCAGCCTTGAGTACAGGGTATCGAGAGCATTCTGCGCCGCATCTATGTTTTGCTGCGTTGCTTCAAGACCCTTTTCCATTGCCTCAATGCCTGTTTTTGCCGCATCTATTGAGGTATCTATGGTCTGTATACCCGTTTCGGCGGCTTTTATATTCGTATCATAAGTACTTATCGTCTTTTCAAGCGTTGCCTGTGCCTGCTCCGCCGTGTTTGAGCCTGCGCTTGCCGAGTATTCATACTTCGTTGTATCAAGCCTTGCAAGCACATCACCCTTTTTAAAACTGTCGCCCTTGCTCACGTTTATCTCTGCGACCTTGCCTGCGACCAGAAACGAATAATTTTTCGTCTCTTTCGCCTTTACAAAGCCTATGTAATCAAGACCGTCCGCAACACTTTTCACATCCACCTGCTGCACCGATACGCTTTTAATATTCGCCGTTTCTATCTCCTGCCCCGATGAACAGCCGCCGCAAAGCATTGCAGCACATAACGCCGCACAAATATACACGGATCTTTTCATAAAAACTACCTCCGAATAATTCTTGACTTATGGATGCCTAAAAATTATATCTTTGAAGTACTTGCTGCAATTCCTCGGCATCCTTATATAAAAGTATACTATAAAAGTATAGTATAAAGTATAATATGTTAACTTATCAATAAT
>JAGAHK010000145.1 GCA_017627115.1 Bacillota bacterium
GGAAACGCTGATTAAATTCAAAAAACAAAAATAATTTTAGCCGATGGCGGCGCATTTGTAGGCGACCATGCTAATGTGAAGCCTAACAGGCTGAACATAGCAAACAGAGCCGTTAAGCAAATGCGCAAAATTATTTTTGGTATCCTTAAATCAGCATTTCCCTAAGGAAGTCCCCCGCTTCTAAAGCGGGGGTGCTTACGAGTATGCAGCAGAAATTTATTTCTGCGGAATACGAATATCATTGACAAGTTTTTAGATACAGGAGGAAATACAATGGATAATTTAACAGCTGTTTTTGATTCTGCAAGAAAGCTTGCGGAGATGCTTTTGGAGACCGATGAGGGCAAGGCGCTCAACGATGCGCGCTATATTTTTGACGGCAACGAGGAGGCGCAGCAGATGTTTTCGGACTATGCGGCTTATCGTCAGCGCATACAGGTGAGGGCGAACAATGACGACATCACCGAAGAAGAACTTGAAAAAGAAAATGAGATCATTGCCGCAAAGATAAAGGAACTTCAGCAGAACCCCGTTATCAGGGATCTGTTTATTGCGGAGCAGAATTTCAACAATATAGTAAACCATGTTATGAATGCATTTAATGCAACACTTGCGGGCGATGACGGCTTGCAGGGCGGATGCAGCGGAAGCTGTGCTACCTGCGGCGGCTGCCATTGAGTTTGGCAAAACACATTTTTCAGAAGGAGCAATACAAAATGGCAAAGCTGACACCGATGATGGAGCAGTATATGCAGATAAAAAAGCAATACAAGTATGCACTGCTCTTTTACAGGCTCGGTGATTTCTATGAGCTTTTTTATGATGATGCGCTTATTGCATCAAAGGAACTCGATATCGTGCTTACGGGCAAAAGTGTCGGTACGGACGAAAAGGCGCCCATGTGCGGCGTGCCTTTCCATGCGGCGGACAACTATATCGCAAAGCTTGTGAACAACGGCTTCAAAGTTGCCGTTTGCGAGCAGGTAGAGGACCCGAAGCTTGCAAAGGGCATTGTAAAGCGCGAGGTGGTGAGGGTCATCACGCCGGGTACCATTATGGATACCAATGCACTTGATGCCGACAGGAACAATTATATCCTCTGCATATTTGAGAACAAGACGGGCTTCGGCGTTTCCGCCTGCGATATAACCACGGGCGAGTATGTCGTTACGGAGCTCGGTGCGGAGGAGTTCAACAAAGTTGTTGACGAGATAGCGAAATTCTCCCCGTCCGAGATAATATGCAGCAGCGGTTTCGGCGAAGAACACAGAAAAAGCGTTGAAAATATATTCAATATAAAACCCGAGGTATCCGAGGACTATAATTTTGATTTGCAGACGGCTGATATACTGCTTTGCAACCAGTTCAAAACGCTTAACCTTTACGGTTTCGGTCTGGAGGGCAAAAACTGCGCAATATCGGCTGCGGGCGCTCTGCTTGCCTATATTAAAGATGCACAGCGCAACGGTATGGAGAATATACAAACGCTTAAATATTACGAGCGTACAAACGGTATGGCGCTGGATATAAGCGCGCGCAGGCATCTTGAACTCACAAGCGCTCTTCGTGATGCAAAGGCGAAAAAAGGCACACTTTTGTGGGTGCTTGACGATACAAAGACCGCTATGGGCGCAAGGCTTTTGCTTAACCGCATAGAGCAGCCGCTTACGGATATACCGCAGATAGATTTCCGTCTTGACGGCGTTGAGAAGATGAAGGAAAACGCTTTCGGCAGGAACGAACTGCGGGGGTATCTCAAAGGTGTTTACGATATAGAGCGTATTATGGGCAGGGCAGTCTATGGGAATGCCGCCGCAAAGGATTTTCTTGCGCTGCGTGCCTCGCTTGCACTTCTGCCCGATATAGAAAGCGTTTTGCAGGGCTTCGACTGTGCGTTTGCAAGAACGCTGCTGCACGATTGGGACGACCTTTCGGACATACATACCCTGCTTTGCGAAAGTCTTATAGAGGAGCCTAAAGACGGCGTTGTAAAGGAAGAGGGCATTATCCGCCCGGGTTACGATGCCGAGATAGACAGGCTGCGTTCGGCTATGTCGGACGGATCGAATTGGCTTTTGAAAATGGAAAACGAGGAAAAGGAAAAAACGGGCATAAAGACCCTGCGTATACGCTATAACCGTGTACACGGCTATTATATCGAGGTCAGCAATTCTTATCTCGATCAGGTGCCCGATACCTATATACGCCGCCAGACCCTTACAACGGGCGAAAGATTTATCAATCCCGAACTGAAAGAGCTTGAAGAGACCCTGCTTTCGGCAGATGAAAAGCTCAAAGAGCGTGAGTCAATGGTCTTTGCGGATATAAAAAAGCGTGTTTCCGACAGATACAGGGATATAATGCGCATGGCAGGTCTTGTTGCGGAGGCGGACTTTATCCAGAGTCTTGCCTGCGCTGCGGATAAATTCAACTACACAAGACCGCATATGACCGATAAAAGCGATATAATCATAAAAAACGGCAGGCATCCCGTTGTGGAACAGCAGGAAAACTGTCGGTATATACCCAATGACAGCCTTATAAACGGCGCGGATAATATGGTCTCGATAATCACGGGCCCGAATATGGCAGGTAAATCCACTTATATGAGGCAGGTGGCACTTATCGTGCTTATGGCGCAGATAGGCAGCTTTGTGCCTGCCGACAGTGCGGAGATAGGCATTGTTGACAGGATATTCACCCGTGTCGGTGCTTCGGATGACCTTGCTTCGGGTCAGTCTACCTTTATGGTCGAGATGGTCGAGGTAGCAAACATACTCAACAACGCTACACAAAAAAGCCTGCTGGTGCTTGATGAGGTCGGCAGGGGTACTTCCACTTTTGACGGCATGAGCATTGCATGGGCGGTCATTGAATACATAGCAAAAATTATTAAGGCAAGAACACTGTTTTCAACGCATTATCAGGAGCTTACCGACCTTGCCGACAGGACGGACGGTATCAAAAACTATTGTGTAAGCGTTATGGAACAGGGTGATGATGTTGTTTTCCTGCGCAAAATAAAAGAGGGCGTTGTGGATAAAAGCTACGGCGTACACGTTGCAAAGCTTGCGGGCGTGCCCTCGGCTGTGGTCAGGCGCGCCGACGAGGTATTGAATATCCTCGGGGATACGGGGCTGACCATGCTTTCGGATGCAAAGGGCAACTATATAGAACAAAGCAGTATTGATGTTAAAAAGGCGGAGCGTGATGCGGAGATCACCGACCACATCAAAAGCATCGACCTTGATGCGCTTTCACCGCGTGAGGCGTGGGAAATACTCTACAATATGAAAGCGGCATTGAATTAAAGGAAAGACAAAATGGCAAAAATTCACGTACTTGACAGTAATTTAATAAATAAGATCGCCGCAGGTGAGGTGGTGGAGCGCCCCGCTTCGGTGGTAAAGGAGCTTGTGGAAAACTCCATTGATGCAGGCGCAAAAAACGTCACTATTGAGGTACAGAACGGCGGTATCAGCCTTATCAGGATAACCGATAACGGCAGGGGCATACCCCGCGACGAGATAGAGACTGCGTTTCTGCGTCACGCAACAAGCAAGCTCAATACCTTTGACGACCTCGGCAATATACTTACTCTCGGTTTCCGCGGTGAGGCTCTTTCAAGCATTGCTTCGGTGGCGCAGGTGGAAGTTGTGACCATGACGTCGGAGGATGAAGCAGGCACAAGAATTTCGCTTGAGGGCGGCAAGATAACGGATAAACAGTCGTGTGCGGCGCAGGTCGGCACAGTGTTTACGGTGAGGAACCTGTTTTTCAATACGCCTGCAAGACGCAAATTTCTTAAAAAGCCCGCAACGGAAAGCGGCTATATATCGGATGCGGTGTATAAGATCGCACTCGGACATCCCGAAATTGCGATAAAATTTATAAACAACGGCAGTGCGGTCTTTCAGACCAACGGCGGCGGTGAACTTAAAACGGCGGTGCTTTACATTTACGGCAGCGATATGGCGGCTTCGCTTATCCCCGTTGATGTGCAGAAAGACGGTTTCCGCATAAAAGGTCTTATCGGCAAACCCGAAATAAACCGCGGAAACCGCAGCTATGAGATATTTTTTATAAACGGCAGATATATCAAAAGTCCGCTTGTTGCACAGGCTGTGGAGGATGCCTACAAGGGCAGGGTCATGGTCGGCAAATTCCCCGTGTTTATGCTTGATCTGACTGTTCCGCCAAACACTGTGGATGTGAATGTACATCCTGCAAAGCTTGAAGCGCGTTTTTCGGATGAGAACCTTGTTTATGACCTGATTTACGGCGCGGTTTTCAATGCACTCAAAAAAGAGGTGCTTATTCCGAAAGTCGAATGGGATGCGCCCAAAAACAAAAATGTCGATTTTCTGAAACCTGCGGAAATTGACAAGACTGCAAGCGATAAAGAAGAAAGCCCCGCAAAAAACAGTGAAAAAGGTATTGAAACGGCGGCTGAAAAAACTGCCGAAAATGCCGTGAAAACGCCTGTTGAGTCGAAATCTGTCATAGAACGGACATCCGTGGAAAAGCCTGCGGAAGAGAATAAAGATGTACTTGTCTTTGCGGAACCGTCCACAAGGGATGAAAAAATGGGCGTCAGCCAAAAAATGAGCGAGGCTTATGATAGAATAATGCAGGGCGGCATAAAGGCGGAGAAAAACGAAAAGCCCGAGGATGAGCCGATAACGGAGCAAAAAGAGCGGACTGCTGCTGTCACCGCACAGACCGCAGACAAGGCAGAAGAAAAGCCGGTTTTTGAACCGTCTGCGGAAAAGCCCGTTCAGCAGGATTTTCTTGATAAAATAGACGATAAAAAGAGGTTTTTCAACAATTATAAGATAATCGGCCAGCTTTTCAATACGTATTGGATAATCGAACAGGGCAGCTCAATGTATATGATAGACCAGCACGCGGCGCATGAACGTGCGTTGTATGAGGAACTTGTATCAAGGCTTAATGACGGCGAAAAACCCGTGAGTCAGCTGCTTTTGCAGCCGCTTGCGCTGAATATCACGCCTGCCGAGGCGGCGGTGATAGAAGAAAACCGCGAATTGCTGGAAAGCTTCGGTTTTGAGCTTGAACCTTTTGGCGCAAATGCTTACGCTTTGCGTGCCGTGCCCTATATCCTGCATGAACCGCAGGGTGCGGGCTTCTTTATGGAAATAATTGACGAGCTGCAAAAACAGCCCGTTTCAACACCGTATCAGACAAAGCTCGATGCGGTCGCAACAATGAGCTGCAAGGCGGCAGTAAAGGGAAATGACAGACTCGGTTTTTCCGAGGCAAAGGAGCTTATAGAGCGTATGCTCGGGCTTGAAAATCCGTTCAGCTGTCCGCACGGCAGACCTACTATAATAGAAATGACAAAGTATGAGCTTGAAAAGAAATTCAAGCGAATACAGTGATTTTTTTAAAGGCGAATAAAAAACAACAATGCCGTCAAGCACGGAAAACTATTTTAGGGCATTGAGAAGAGGAGGTACCGCCATGAAGAAAAAAATAATCGATGACAGAACTGTTGTATTCTTGGTTATGTCTGTGATAACGATAGTTTATATTGTCATATATTTGCAGATACAGCAAATGAGCGAACTTGCAGTCAGCCTGTCGCAGTTTGCCAACCGCGCGGAATGGAACGAACTTGCCGACAGTGCAATAGTCAGCGAGATAATCGCAAATGACCAGAACTGCTATATCCAGGTGTTCGGGGTCGAGCCCGAAGCGGCGGAGAGTGCAAAAAAAGGCTGCATTGTCAGGTTTTATCTTGAAAACCGTTCGGCAAACGACCTTACCTACAGTATGCAGCTTGACGGTCTTAATGCCATTGCCTGCACAGACGGCATTGCGCCCGTGGTAGAGGCAAAGCACAGCAAGATAGTTGAAATGTTTATAGACAAGAAGTATCTTGAACTGTGCGGTACAAATACCGAAAAGTTTTCCGACCTTGAATTTGTATTCAAAATATATGATCATAACGATCCTTTCTATGCGGAGCTGAACAAGACTTCAGAAACCAAAAACAACGAGATCGTGCAGATACCTGCGGAGCTGATGGAAGACAAGCCTGCGGATGTTTTTGAGGGCAGTGTGCATATTTATCCCTATGGCAGAGAAAATGCCGTTAAATATATTGATATAAGAGGCGTGCAAAAAAATGATGAAGTTCTTTTGGACAATGAGAATGTGACGGTCACGGCTGTTGATTATGCTGTTGAAAAGTCAGGCGCAGTTCTCGGCTTGCTTGTAACAAACAAGACCGATAAGGATATAGAACTGGTATATGATAAAGTCTATATCAACGAGACGGAGATAGACGGTGAACTTGCCGTGATAAAGGCTCATGCAGGCAAGACCTCTTATGAGATATTCTCCGTTCCTGCCGAGCAGCTTAAAGCAAATGATATTGATAAGATAAGAAAAATAGAGTTTGCCGAGGCGGAACCCGTTAAAACGGAGGGTGAAGCTGTAGATGCCGCCGACGGAAACGAAGATGGCGAGGTTTCAGAGATAGTATCGGAAAATGTTTCGGAGATCGCTTCGGAAAATGCTTCGGAAAATGCTTCGGAAAGTGCTTCGGAAAGTGTTTCGGAAAATTCTTCGGAAGAAACTACGGAAACGGCTGTTTACGACAATATAGTATATGCACCTAAAAAGGGAATGGTAAAATGAAAATACGTTTGGCGGGAACGGTAAACGACAGCATTGTAGACGGTACGGGCATAAGGTTTACGGTCTTTGTGCAGGGCTGTCCGCATAAGTGCAAAGGCTGCCACAATCCGCAGACACACGATTTTAACGGCGGTTATGACGCCGATACCGATGATATACTTGAACAGGCAAAGAAAAATCCGCTGCTCGAGGGGCTGACTTTCTCGGGCGGCGAGCCTTTTATGCAGCCTTTGCCGCTTTGTGACCTTGCCAAAAAGGCGCATAAGTCGGGCTTTAATATATTCTGCTACACGGGCTTTTTGTATGAACAGCTGCTTGAAGATGCGGAAAAGCGCAGCCTTCTTGACGAGGTGGATTTTCTGATAGACGGCCCGTTTATAGAGGAGCAGAAAAGCCTGCTGCTCACATTCCGCGGTTCAAAAAATCAGCGGATAATAGATGTGAAAAAAAGCAGGGCGGCAGGTACTGTTGTGCTTGCGGATATCGAGGACGAGGAGATCTGATAAATGAATAATATGGTTTATTTATATTATATTGCGCAGATACTTTCACTGCTTCTGTGCTTTTACGTGTTTGAGATGACAAAATCGGTGGTTTCGACATTGCAGGGCGACCCGACACCGAAACAGCATAAAATGCTGACTTTAAATATATTCAGATATTTTGAGCCCATCGGTTTTTTGCTTGGCTTTTTCTTCGGCTACGGCTGGGGTCAGCCTGCACCCGTTGCATCGAGATATTATAAAGACCGCAAATCGGGTGCTTTTATCACCTATACCGCGCCTATCATAGTTTCCGTTATACTTGCCGTTGTTTTCGATATTATCGGCAAACTTGTGCTCAAAGGCTTTGGGCAGGCTTTTTACGGCACTGCCGAAAGTGTCGGCTTCGGTACGATGGGCATTATCTTTTTGTATTCGCTGATAAGGCAAATATCGGAGACTTTTCTCAGACTTGCGGTATTCAACCTTATCCCGATACCGCCTATGTGCGGCAGCGAGATATTAAAGTGCTTTTTAAGCCCCAATGCTGCTTTCAAATACGGTCAGAATACCGCAATACTGCAAATGGTGTTTTTGATGCTGTGGTTTTTCGGTATGATAACGCCGAATCTCGATATGGCGGTTAATGCGTTGGGAAATGTGCTGTTTGCATTGTTTTGAATTTATTTAAAAAATAAAAGAATGCCTCTTGATTTGTCGTTACATTTGCGTTACAATATATACAGAATGTGAATGTATAAATCGGGAGGTGTTTTTATGGAAAAGACAGCAACATTAAATTTAAGAGTAAATCCCGTGGTTAAGGAACGCGCAGAAGAAGTTTTGACAAAGCTTGGTGTTCCTATGTCAACCGCGATAGATATGTATCTTAATCAGATATATCTTACGGGAGGTATACCTTTTGCGGTAACTTTGCCAAAAGCACCCGACAGTCTTAATATGGACATGATGTCGGATGATGAATTGGTTGAAAAACTGCAAAAAGGCTATGATGATATATCATTAGGCAAGGTGAAAAACGCAGCAGAGGCGTTTGCCGCGTTCAAAGAAAGGCATTGATATGAAACAGTATAATGTTGAGATAACCGATGCGGCGCTTGATGATATGGAAAAAATATATAATTATATAGCATATGAACTGCGTTCGCCGGAAACGGCAATGGCTCAATATGACCGAATTGCGGAAAGTATATTGGCGTTGGATATATTTCCGGAAAGATACAGCGAAACAAAATATAAAATAAAAAACGGCATGAAATTACGGCAAATGCCGATCGATAATTATTCGGTATTTTATCGCATTGAGCAGGATAATGTTACAGTAACCAATGTTTTATACAGTGCATCGGATATACCGGATAGACTGCATTGAGTATTTTTGTGAGGACATTCAATGAAAATAAAGGGAACAAGGTCATACATAATATTTGATATGGAAGATGGGCATAGAATGAAAGCGCAGGGTGAGCTGCTTACAAACAGGAGTTTTGTCGTGTATAAAAATACTATGATAAAGTGGGAACCGCCGTATTCCGATGAAAAAGTCACAGAAAAAACGGTTGATTTCATAATATCCGCAGCCGAAAAAAAACAGGGTGATGATACAATGCAGCTGATATTTGAGTGAAAAGGACAGACATGGACATAAATATAAAACTCGATGCATTTGAGGGTCCTATGGAGCTTCTTTTGCATCTTATTGCAAAAAACAAAATGAATATTTACGACATACCGATAGCGGAGCTGACAGATCAGTATTTAAGCTGCATTGACACTCTCGACCCGAACTCTATGGAGTCTATGAGTGAGTTTTTAGTCATGGCGGCAACGCTTATTGAGATAAAGTCGCGTATGCTTCTGCCGCGTCCCGAAGATGACGAGGAAGAGGAAGAGGGCGACCCAAGAGAGGCGCTTGTCAACCGTCTTATCGAGTACAAGCGTTTCAAGGAAATGGCAGGCGAGCTTGACGAGCGGCAGAAAGATGCGGGCTACAGCTACTATAAACTGCCCGATAAAGAGCTTATCGACAAGATACGCAAGGATGTGCCTAAGAGTATTGACGATATACTTTACGGTGCGGATATGGATATGCTTATGGATGCTTTCAAAGAGGTGCTGCGCCGCCGCGAGGTCAGGACGGACAAGGTGCGCGCAGGCTTTAACTCGGTAACGCGCGAGATATTCACGATTGAGGATAAAATAAAGCATATAACCAACCTGCTCACGCTGAACAGCCGTATAACTTTCCGCAGCGTTTTCCGCAGAAAAGCAAGCAAAAACGAGATAGTTGTGACCTTTCTTGCAATGCTTGAACTGATAAAGATAAAAAAGATATACATACAGCAGGATCATTTGTTTGACGAGATAGTTATCTCGCCCTACAAGGAGGCAGTTTGATGACAATAGAACAGCTTAAATATGCGGCGGAGGCGATACTTTTTGCGGCAGGCGAGGCGGTGGAACTGCGTGCGCTTGCTTCCGCACTTGAGCAGGACACAAGGACTATGCACGCAATAATGCAGGACCTTATCGATGATTATCAAAACCGCGGCATACAGATAATAGAGGTCGGCGAAAGCTATCAGATGTGTACCAAAGCCGATTATTTCGACAGCATAAAAAAGCTCTATCAGGCACCGAAACGCAAGGTGCTTTCGACCACGCTGCTTGAAACGCTTGCCATAATCGCCTACAGTCAGCCCATAACCAAAGGTCAGATAGAGGAGATAAGGGGTGTAAGCGCAGACCATGCGGTAAACAAGCTTGTGGAATACGGTCTTGTGGACGAGGCAGGCAGGCTCGATGCACCCGGGCGCCCCATTCTTTTCGGCACTACAGAGGAGTTTTTGCGATACTTCGGTTTTAAAAATCTGGAAACTATGCCGCCTATGCCCGAAGCGGGCGAACAGCTGCGGCTTGAGATACAGCAGGAACTTGACTTTGAAAGCACGGGGCTTTCAAGCTGATAACGGGCAAAGAGCCTGTTTTTGTAAAAAATGTATAAAAATATTGGGGTTCGCCCGATATTTTGCCCCAAAATTGATGTTGACCAACATATAGTTTTATGGTACAATGGTTTTACACTAAAACTAATTATTACCCGAAAGGAAGTTTTATTATATGAAAAAACGTATATCATGTCTTTTGCTTACAGTTCTCACGGCTGTGAGCAGCGCACCTGTTTATGCAGGCGAGCCTGCACCTAACAATGTGAGCTTCACTATCGGCGGTATGAGAACACCCGCACAGGACGAGATCTACAATATCGACGGCAAGAACTATCTGCCTATGCGTGCTATGTTTGAACTTCTCGGCGGCGAGGTGGATTGGAACAAGTATAAAAACGAGGCAAAGGTCACTCTTGACGATATGCGTATCATTATCCAAGAGGACGGCAGAGCCACTATCAACGGCGAAGCCAAAGACCTTGATGTACAGCGCATAAACGGCAGCATTTATCTGCCCGTGCGCCTTATGGGCGAAACTTTGGGCTTTAAAGTTGTGTGGGACCCCGAGGAGAGAAATATCGACATCAGAAAAGCCGACAGCGATTATATCCTGCTTGACCTTAAAGCAAATGTGAACGAGAATACACGTATCCTCACTTTTGAAGAAGCGAAGAAACTTGCCGAAAACAAGAGTTCCACGCTGAAAAATATCGAAGATTCCGTTGATTATATGAAGGACTCGCGTGATACTTTAAGTCAGACCATTACCACGCTTGACAGGGCTTCGGGCTCGCTTGAAATGGTGCTTGCGACCATTCAGGACACGGAAAAGGCGCTCACGGTGCAGACACAGCTTCAGGAGAGTATTTCGGGTCTTATCAGTGCAGCGCGTGCAATGAAGAGGATAGATGTTCAGCAGAGCCTTACAAAGGTAAATGAACAGATGGTGCGCGACGGCATCGAGATAACCCTTTTAAGCCAGATAAACGCTATCAAAGGCACGGAAGTCGCAAAGCAGCTGCTTGAACAGAGCATTGCTATCAATGCGGAAGACCTTGCAAACACAAAGCTTAAAAACAGCCTCGGCTATGCAAGTGATGTGGATGTTAAAAAGGCAGAGCTTGCGCAGGAAGAGTTGGAGAAAAACCTTGAACTTACAAACGAGAGCCTTGCTACACAGAAAGAGGCACTCAACTTCACTCTCGGTCTTGATGCAAAAACAGATGTTTATGTTGAGTCCGACAAGGAAGTCAGCGACCTTTCAAATTTCGACCTTGAAACATTTGTTGTGAAACAGCGTGAGAGTGCGCCCAATATCAAGGTGCTTGACGGTAATGTTACCATTGCCGAGTACGCAAACAGAACAACGGATGCGCTTGTTACCGAGTCGCGCAAGGGTGTGCAGAACGACCTTAACTCCGCAGAGCGTTCCTTAAAGGACGGCAAGGATACCCTTGAAAAGAATATCCGTTCCGCTTATCATCAGCTCCAGCAGCTGGCACTCAAAGACAAGCAGCTTAAACTTGATGTTGAAACGGCTATCATTAACTACAATTCCGCAGTGGTAAGCTACAACGCAGGCATGGCTACCGAATTTACGGTAAAGCAGGCAAGACTTGGCGTGCTTAATGCAGAAAAGGCTGTTGAGGATAATAAGCGCAGCTATATAATGCTTTCCGCTACATTTGAAAAACCGTATCTTATTCAGTAAAAAACAATTATAGTGAACGTCAAAAATATTTGGACGTTCACTATAGGATGGGGCTCATAAATAATCGGACTTAAGCAAGCTTAAGTCCGATTGTTTAATTCGCTTACTATACAATATCTCATTGAAAGGCTGCCGCAATATTAATGCGGCAGCTTTTTTGGTTATTCTCACAAAATTTGTTCGGCTTATTCAAAAACTCCGCCTGCCCGTATTGCAAAATCCGACACATTATGCTACTATATAATTAATGATATCGGAAAAAGGGGTGGTATTATGGACAATGATAAGAAAAAGGGGCTTTCGCTCAAAACAAAACTTATAATAGCGGTGTTTTTTATCGGTGCGCTGTTTTTTTCATACCTTCCATACGGTACACTCAAGCTGATGTCTTCGGGCGAATGGGGCAAAAATGCTTCACAGAACGTAAACGATCTTTTGCTCGGTGAGGAGGGCAAGGTCACTACGGTCACGCAGGCGGAGCTTGAAAAGGTGATACGCACGGCAAAGCTTTATACTGCCGAATATCCGTATAACGGCTATGCGACAGTGCGCGGCGACAACGGCAAACCGAAGTATTATGTGGCTTATGAGGGCATCATCCGTGCAGGCGTAAACACCGATAAGATAACTGTAGATATAAACGAGGACGAACGCAGTATTGTAATACGTCTGCCGTATATAGAAATGGCGGACCCGATAATTGATGCAGGCACGCTGGAATATATTTTTACAAGCTCGCGCTATAATGTCGGCGCAAATTCAAGCGAGGCATATAATGCCGCCATAGTTGACCTTAAAACAAAGGCACTCAATGACCAAAATATGCGCGAAGTTGCCGAGAACTCGGCGAAAACGGCAATAAAAGCGCTTGTCGAGCCGTGGGTCAACAACACAAACGAGAATAATTATACCGTGACCGTCCTTGCAAACGGCGAGGATGCGCCCGAAAACACGGCAAAGGAGGGTGAGTGATATGCGCAGATACCTTATTGCATTTTGTGTTATGCTTGTCCTTTCGGGCTGCGGCAAACAGGCGGCGCAAGGCACACAGACCGCGCAGAACACTAAAAACGGTGCGGCTGCCGTAACAAATGTGCCCCGTATCGACAGAATAAAAAACATCTGCCGTCTTTCCACTCTGAAATGCTATTATCACAATATCGCAAAATCCACCAAAACCCCCGGAACGGGCGCGGTGCATTTCGGCGAGAAAGAACGCTCGTTCTGGATAGAATACACGGGAATGGCGGAGATCTCCTATGATGCGGAAAAAATCAAAATGTCGCAGGATGGCAATATTATCACCATCACCCTGCCGCATCCCGATATAAGCTGCACGGTAGACCCGAACTCGTGGACGCCCGAGTCGCACGTTGAGTCGGAAGACAATATTGCAAACCCCAACCCGATAACCATGCAGGACTGCACGCAGGCAATAAATGCCGCACAGACCGAGATGCAGGCAAAGACCGAGAACAACACCGCACTTTTGAATGCCGCAGAGGAACAGGCAAAAGAGCTTATAACAAACTATATTGACCGTATAGGCGAGGTATCGGGCACAAAATACACGATAATCTGGCAGACGGAGGACAATGCTCAGACATCGGAGTCCGAAAAATAATCCGTAATGCCCATATATATCGCCCAAGCAGTGCGTTTTTGGTATTCGGGCGTGTTGAGTGCCGCATTTTCGGGCGGATTGCTCAAAAAACCGCATTCCACTATAACGCTGGGCACCTTGCTGTTTTTCAGTATATAATAACTGCCGTTCGGCTTTTCAATGCGCTTGTTTTCGGCTATGGCGGACTTTTTCAGCCGTTGCTGGATATTGGCGGCAAGCCGTTTTCCGCTTTCGGAATTTTTATAATAAAATACCTGCGCACCCCTTACCTCGGGTGAGGGGTAGCTGTTTTGATGAATGCTGACAAAAAGGTCGGGGCTGCTGTCTTTTACGATAAGCAGGCGGCTTTTTAAGTCGGCATTTTTTCTGTTTGCAAGAGCCTCGTCTTCGCTTCTTGTTACGGTCACGACTGCGCCGCTCTGTTCGAGATAGCCCTGTAAAAGCCGCATTATTTCAAGGTTTATCGCCTTTTCCTCCGTGCCGTTTTCCGCAACTTTTCCGGGGTCGAAACCGCCGTGCCCCGCATCGAGAACAATATGTTTTTTATGTACGGGCAGGGCTGCCGCAGGCTCGGTGCGGTTATAGTAAACGTGCGCCGTACCGATAAAAATAAGTGCGATATATAAATAAGTCAGTATATTGTTTTTTTGCATATCCAAAACTCCTTATTTGCCCAGAACTACCTCTCCGAGCAGTTTTGCAAGCACCTCAATGCTGTTGTTTACCTCTGCGCGCGTGTTGGTCTGCGCACCAAGCTCAATAAGCATACTTTTGTCAAGCATATGCAGCGAATAACGGTAGGCATTGAGATATATCTTCCTGCTCAGCCCGGGATAATTCCTGTCAAGCGCAAGCTGCATTTTCAGGCTCAAAGCAAGGTTTTGCCGCAGATACGGGTTTTCAAGCCCCACTCCGACCGCCGTGCCGTTTTCGTTTTTTTGACAAAGACCGTTGAAAAACATTATTTTTGCATAGTCTTTCCCTTTTGTCCTTTTCACAAGCCGCACATTGTCGGAAACACCGTCACGGTGCAGGTCTATAGCAAGCTCAACTGACGGATTTTCTTCAAGCACACGTCTTATATACGGCTCTGCACGCTCATAAGCGCCGTTTCGCATCATTTTGCCGTTTTGCATATCAAAATCCTCGGTGACGTGCAGCACTTTCACCCCGTACTGCGTTTCAAGCAGCTGTTTGAGATACTCTCCCGCACCCACAACGCCCTCCGCCTTGCAGGTGCTGTCGGCATAAAGCTCGTTTGCATGAGTATGGAAAATAAGTATTTTCGGCTCGTTTCCCACTGTATTTATGCGGCAGTCCTCGGCAAGCAGCTTTGGTATGTCAAACAGATCGTCCGTCATTATCGTCTTTTTGTCAACGGCATAAATATAGCGCATAAGTTCGGGGATACCGTTAAGCTGCGATATATCGTAAGTCTCCGCCTTGTACGCTTCAAGCTCGCCTGCCGTTGTCAGCTTTACGGGCGCAAGTTCGTAAAACCGCGCCTGTGCCGTTGCCGCAGGCTCAATTTTTTCGGTTTTTGTATGTATATATATAAGCAAAAGCACAAGTCCTGCCAATATTGCAGCAAAGACCGTGCTTCTGCGCAGTTTTCCCCTTTTTTGCATTTTTCCCTCCCGATAAAACCCGACTTAAAGAAGATAGGCAAGCACATACAGCATACCGGCTCCCGGCAGCCCGAGCAGGCCGCAGACCGCTGCGGTAAACGGATTTATGCCAACACACAGCCCGAAAGGTGAAAACAGTATATCCAGCACAAATATGCCCGCACTGCCTGCTGCTGCACGCAGCATTATATTGAAAATGCGCATCACTGTACCTCGTCGGACTCTTTTGCCCTGCTCTCGCGGCAAAGTCTGATATAAAAATTGTATTTGTGCTGCAAAGATTTTATCTCGTATATAAGCGCATCTATCATATCGCTGTCGGTCGCGTAATTCAGCCTGCTGCGCGCTGTTGCAAGCTGCTCTTTTATTATCCCGATCGCTTCGCTCCATTGTCCCTGCATGGCTTTTTCCTCCCTTTTGCGCCTTGTATAATAAGTATATGCTATCTTAAAAATAAAAATACACGTAAATTTTTTTGAACGGTTTGAATAAATTGAAATTTACGTTAGTATATCTCTGCCGTAAACCCCTCAGTCAGCCTACGGCTGCCAGCTCCCCTGATCGCTGCGCTAAAGGGGAGCCAAGAGCCTGCCCCTGCGCGGGGTAATGAACGCACGGCGCTGATTTCCTTAATACAATCAAGGTGTTGCATTAGTCTTGCCTCCCCTTTAGCGTAAGCGATTAGGGGAGGGGGACCGCGCGCAGCGTGGTGGAGGGGTTTATTTGCAGCAACTTTAGTGTTGTATAACGGTGAGCCAATTGATGGAAAGAAGCGAAAGAAGAAAAAGAAGGCGAAAACAGGATAAATGATATACGGGGCATCGCATTGAGATAATTGCGATGCCCTTTTTGTGTCAATTCATTTATAAATGAATATACTGACAGTGGAGGTGAGAATATGGCTTGCAGACCATTTGAAGAAACTATTCATGTAAACAGACTTGCAAGGGCTTATGTACCCATGCAGAAGTTATGCACACTGTTGGAACCGACACAGACATTGCTTTCGGGCACTGTCTTTCCCGAACTTGCGGATTTTTATAAATAGGCTATATTGGAGGTTAAAAAATGAACCGTGATTGTATGTTAAAACGGCTTACTATCCTTGATTTTCTGGCTGTCGATCTTCAGCTTTATCTCGACAGTCATCCCGATGATGAAAACGCAATAACAAAGTACAATTCGGTAGTTGACGAGGCGGACGGACTGCGCGCGCAGTACGAGGACCTTTACGGCCCCCTCTTTTCTTTCCGCAGCTACAGCAAGCGTGACGAGTTTAATTGGACAGATTGTCCGTGGCCCTGGGAAAACGGCTTTAATTTTGAGATTGGGGGAGACGAATAATGTGGATATATGAAAAGAAAATGGAATTTCCCGTTAAGATCAAAAAACAGGATCCTGCGCTTGCAAAGCTGATAATAACGCAGTACGGCGGTCCCGACGGTGAGCTGGGCGCTTCTTTAAGGTATCTGAGCCAGCGTTATTCGGCAGTCACACCGCAGTCAAAGGCGATATTGAACGATATAGGCACCGAGGAGCTTGCACATCTTGAAATGATAGGCTCTATCTGTCATCAGCTTTGCAGGGATATTGACCCCGAGGAGATAAAAAAGGCAGGCTTTGACAGCTATTACGTTGACCACGGTACGGGCGTTTATCCGTCAAGTGCGTCGGGCGTGCCGTTTACGGCGGCGGTCTTGCAGTCTAAGGGCGATCCCGTGACCGACCTTTACGAAAATATGGCGGCGGAACAGAAAGCACGCTCGACCTATGAATATCTTATGCAGATGACCGATGACCCCGATGTGCTTGAACCCCTGCGCTTTTTGCGTGAACGAGAGATAGTGCATTTCCAGCGTTTCGGCGAGGCGCTGGAGGGCGTGTGGGAATATATGGACAGAAAACGCCAGTTCATTGTGCAAAAACCCGAGGGAATGAAAGAATAAGAAAAAGCAAATTTCTTTTGCATATGCCGCGGATATGTGTTATACTTGAAAGAAAAAAAGGATGAGAAAAATGTATAAACTTGCGATATTTGATATGGACGGAACTATACTCGATACCCTGCTTGACCTTGCAGGCGGTGTCAATCATGCGCTTGCGGCTGTGGGTATGCCCGTGCGTACAACGGAGTATGTGCGCTCCATAGTGGGCAACGGTATCAGAACAACACTTACCTTATGTGCGCCCGAGGGCATAACGGAAGAACAGCTTGACAGCCTGCACGAAGTTTTCAAGCCGTATTACGAAAAGCACCGCACCGACAACACGGGACCTTATCCGGGCGTTGAGGAGCTTTTGAGAAAACTGCGCCAAAAGGGCATAAAGACCTCGGTCATATCCAATAAATCGGATGAGTCGGTAAAGGCGCTTTGTGTTGAGTTTTTTGACGGGCTTTTTGATATGCCGCGAGGTCTTATCGAGGGCGTGCCGAAAAAGCCCGCACCCGAGCCCGTAAACGCCATAATCGAGGCTATGGGTGTGAAAAAGAGCGAGACCGTGTATATCGGAGATTCGGAAGTGGATGTTATGACGGCGAAAAATGCGGGCATAGACGGCATTTTCGTGACATGGGGCTTCCGCAGCCGCGAACAGCTGAAAGAACGCGGTGCAGAGTGCATAGTCGATACCGCCGAAGAAGTGTATGATATTATCTGCAAATAAAAAAGGGTGGGGCTGTGCAACAGCCCGCCCCTTTTTTTGATGTAACTTCTATTGTTTTCGCGGAATTTCCTCGCCGTATTCTTCGAGAAGAGTATATATGTCCGAATTGAGTTTGTGATAGTTTTCGGGGAAAGCGTTTGAACCGCTTGCATATACAGTCTTGCCGTCCGACAGTTTCGCCTCAAAGGTAAACGAGATGCCGTCAAGTACATTCGGGTTATAGCCTGTGAAACCTGACCAATCGGAAATATTGCATTCCCCGAGCAGCTTTGCCGCCTTTTCGTAAAGCTCTGCACCGCCGACTGCGCGCCTTATAACGCAATCTTCAAGGGCAACCGTGTCATCAAATCTCCACCTGCCGAGATACTGTGATATTATCACGCCGCCTTTTCCGTCCGACTTCAGCTCGTACATACTTTCTTCCGCGACCATACCCGATTCTCTCAAAGTCACAACATCAAAATCAATTTTTTCGCCCTGTGTTTGTGTGATACCGCCCATATTTCCGCTCCCTTCCGTATCGACAGTCTTGCCCGTGCAGCCGAATGCCGTGCCGACAACAAGCGCCGCAACTGCCAAAGATACTATAAATTCACCCATAAGATACCTCCTCTGTGGTTTTGTTACTCTACGGAAACCACTGTGTAGTCCTGCTCCTCAACAGTCTTTTTAAGTACTTCGTTATCCACATCGGCATTCAGCGTCAGCACAGCTGTGCCGCTTTCGTGGCTTACAGCGGCTTCGTCCACCTGCGGCAGCGCTTCAAGCACCTTTTTTACTCTTGCCTCGCAGTGTCCGCACATCATACCTTCGATCTTCATTGTTTTTGTCATTGTTTTTTCCTCCTTATGTTTTACGTGTTTTATTTTCTTGTCTTTTTTATCACTGTAAACGTCAAGCAGATTAAGCCTTAACGCATTTGTCACCACGCAGAAGCTTGACAGGCTCATTGCCGCCGCACCGAACATAGGGTTCAGCTTCCAGCCGAAAGCCGCAATAAATACACCTGCCGCAAGCGGTATGCCTATCGTGTTGTAGAAAAACGCCCAGAAAAGGTTTTCCTTTATATTCTTTAAGGCGGCACGGCTTATCCTTATCGCCGCAGGCACATTTTCAAGACCGCTTTTCATCAGTACTATATCTGCCGAGTCCATAGCTATATCGGTGCCCTTGCCCATAGCTATGCCCGTATCGGCGCGTGTGAGTGCAGGTGCATCGTTTATGCCGTCGCCGACCATTGCCGTTTTTCCCTGCTTTTTGAGCTGTCTGATAACTTCTTCCTTGCCGTTTGGCAGTACGCCTGCTATAACGTCATCAACGCCCGCTTTTGCGCCTATCGCCCTTGCGGTGCGCTCGTTGTCGCCCGTGAGCATCACAACACGTATGCCCATATTTTTAAGCTGTGAGATTGCAGATGCCGTGTCGGGTTTGAGTACATCGGCTACGGCGATTATGCCGATGAATTTTCCGCCGTGTGCGAAAAACAGCGGTGTTTTGCCGTCTTTCGCAAGCTCATCCGCTTTTTTTTGCATATCTTCCGATATGTCCGTTTTTGTGCTTATAAATTTAAGGTTTCCGCCGAAAGTCTCGCTGCCGTTTATCACGCCAAAAAGACCGTTTCCCGGCAGGGCTTTGAACTCCGAGACCTCGTATGAACCGTATTTTTCGGCATAGGTGCATATCTTTTTGGCAAGCGGATGCTCACTTTTTTGTTCAAGCGAGGCGGCAAGTTTTAAAAACTCACTTTCGTCTGTGCCGTTTTCGGGTATAATATCAGTAACAAAGGGCTCGCCCACTGTCATAGTACCCGTTTTGTCAAGGGCGATTATCTCCGTTTTGCCCGTTTCTTCAAGTGCTGCGGCAGTCTTGAAAAGTATGCCGTTTTTCGCACCGAGACCGCTTGCGACCATTATCGCAACGGGTGTCGCAAGACCGAGAGCGCAGGGACAGCTGATAACAAGCACCGAAATGCCCCTTGCAAGCGCAAACGGGAACTCTGCTCCGAGAACGAGCCATATTATCGTTGTTATTGCCGCTATGGTTATTACCGTCGGCACAAAAACGCCCGATACCCTGTCGGCTATCTTTGCGATGGGCGCTTTTTCCGCAGCTGCATCACGCACGGTCTTTATTATCTGTGAAAGTGTGGTATCCTCACCGACCCTTGATGCACGGCATTTGATATAACCGCTGCTGTTTATTGTTGCCGCCGAGACCGTGCTGCCGACCGTTTTGTCAACGGGTATGCTCTCACCCGTGAGCGCCGACTCGTCCACGGCGGTCTCGCCCTCGATAACTATGCCGTCAACGGGTATGCTGCTGCCCGGGCGCACAACAAAAATATCATCCTTTTGCACCTCGCCCGTCGGCACTTCCGTTTCCATGCCGTCTTTTATCACAACCGCAGTCTGCGGCGCAAGGCGCATAAGCCCCTTTATTGCATCCGTAGTTTTGCCTTTCGAGCGTGCTTCAAGCATTTTGCCTATGGTTATGAGCGTAAGTATCATAGCCGCCGACTCAAAGTACAGATCGTGCATATACGCACCGACAGCGGCACTGTCGCCTTTAAGCTGTGCATCTGTCATCATAAAAAGCGCATATGTGCTCCAAATAAAGGATGCCGCCGAGCCGAGTGCGACCAGCGTGTCCATATTGGGCGCACCGTGGATAAGGCCTTTGAACCCGTTTACAAAAAACTTTTGGTTTATGACCATCACAATTGCCGCCAAAAGCAGCTGCACAAGTGCGTGTGCAATATGGTTGCCCGCAAAAAAGCGTGGCAGGGGCAGACCTGCCATATGCCCCATTGAAAAATACATCAATATTATAAGAAAACCTGCCGAGGCTATGAGCCTACGTTTTAAAACGGGTGTTTCCCTGTCTTCGAGATCGTCCTGTGCCGTGTCCGCTTTTGCGCCCTTTACCGATGCGCCGTAACCTGCGGCTTGTACCGCGCTTATTATCGCTGCACTGTCCGCCGTACCGTCAACCGTCATGGAATTGGTCAAAAGACTTACCGAACACGCACTCACGCCGTCCACCTTGTTCACGGCCTTTTCCACCGCAGCGGAACATGCCGCACAGCTCATGCCCGTAACATTGAATTGTTCCATTATCTCACTTCGTCTTTCTTTTTCGCTGCGCAGCCCGAACAGTTTTCGCAGCTGCCGCAGGAGCAGCCGCCTTTTTTGAACATCCTTGCGCAGACCCATACCGCGCGTATGATAAGCGCGCCAATAATGATATAAATAACGATCTCCGCCATATTATCACCTTTTCTTTACATTATAGATCCTTTACATTACAAATGCCAGAATGATTTTTACAATAAACGTAACTATCCACGCCACGGCGCATTGCCATAAAACGACCGCAGCAGCCCAGCCCGCGCCGAGTTCACGCTTTACCGATGCAATAGCCGCAACACAGGGAGTGTAAAGCAGGCTGAAAACAAGCAGACAAGCTGCCGTGAGAGGTGTCATTGCACTTTTTACACCGCCCACAAAAAGCACTTCAAGCGATGAAACAACGCTTTCTTTTGCCATAAAGCCGCTTATAAGTGCGGTGCATATCTTCCAATCTCCGAGACCGAGGGGTCTGAAAACAGGCACAAGCAGCCCCGAAATGCCCGCAAGCATACTCTGTGCGGAATCTTCGACAAGATTGAGTCTTATATCAAAACTGCTTAAAAACCAGACAACTATCGTTGCGATAAAGATTACCGAGAATGCACGCTGCAAAAAGTCCTTTGCTTTTTCCCACAAAAGGCGCGCTACGTTTTTCGCACCAGGCAGGCGGTAATTCGGCAGTTCCATAACAAAGGGCACTGCCTCGCCTTTAAAGAGCGTTCTTTTGTAAATTGCGGCAATTATGATACCCACAAAAATACCCAAAAGGTAAAGTGTGACTATTATAAGCCAGCTTTTGTCGGGGAAGAAAACTCCGATAAAGAACCAATAAATAGGCATTTTTGCCATACAGCTCATAAACGGTGTAAGCAGTATGGTCATTTTGCGGTCGCGTGCGCTCGGCAGCGTTCTTGTTGCCATTATCGCGGGCACGGTGCAGCCAAAGCCTATAAGCAGCGGCACTATGCTTCGACCCGAAAGACCTATTCGTCTTAAAAGCTTATCCATAAAAAACGCAACTCTTGCGATATATCCGCTGTCTTCAAGCATTGACAGGAAGAAGAACAGTATCACTATTATCGGCAGAAAGCTTAATACACTGCCAACGCCTGCAAATACGCCGTCTATTATAAGCCCGTGCAGAAGTTCGCTCACGCCGACTTTTGTCAAAAAGGCATCTGCCGCCTGCGTGACGGCATCCACGCCGTTTTCGAGAAGCCCCTGCAAAAAGGCGCCTATTACGCTGAATGTAAGCCAGAACACAAGCCCCATTATAAGAATAAACATCGGTATAGCCGTATATTTGCCTGTAAGTATGCGGTCTATCTTGCGGCTGCGTATATGCTCCTTGCTTTCGTGCGGTTTTATCACGGTTTTTTTGCATATGCTTGATATAAACGAAAAACGCATATCCGCAATAGCGGCGCTGCGGTCAAGCCCTCGCTCCTTTTCAAGCTGTATAACTATGTGTTCAAGCGTTTCCTGCTCGTTTTTGTCAAGTTCAAGCTGTTCAAGTATAAGTTTGTCGCCCTCTATCAGCTTGCTTGCCGCAAAGCGCAGCGGTATATCCTTGTAGCGCGCATGGTCGTCTATAAGGTGACAGACAGCGTGCAGACAGCGGTGTACCGCGCCGCCGTGTTCGTTCTCGTCACAGAAGTCCTGCCTTAAAGGGCGCTCCTGATAATGCGCGATATGCACGGCATGGTGTATAAGTTCGTCAATACCCTCGTTTTTTGCGGCGGAAATTGGGATAACAGGCACGCCCAAAAGCGCCTCCATTGTGTTTATATCCACCGAGCCGCCGTTATTGCGCACCTCGTCCATCATATTCAGCGCAACTACCATGGGTATGTTCATTTCAAGCAGCTGCATTGTCAGGTAGAGGTTTCGTTCTATGTTTGATGCGTCCACAATGTTTATTATGGCGCGCGGCTTCTCATTTAATACAAAATCACGCGAAACAAGCTCCTCACTGCTGTAAGGCGACATTGAATATATGCCGGGCAGGTCAGTGACAAGTGTTTTCGGATAGCCTTTTATAACGCCGTCCTTGCGCTCCACCGTAACGCCCGGAAAGTTGCCTACATGCTGGTTTGCACCCGTAAGGCAGTTAAAAAGCGTTGTCTTGCCCGAATTCTGATTGCCGACAAGTGCAAATGTAAGCATCTCGTCATTGGGCAGCGGTGTTTCGTTCGCCTTGTCGTGATACCTGCCGTCCTCACCCAGACCCGGGTGCTCAGACGGCATTTTCGGCAGCGTTGCAGTCTCGCTCTCCGCACTTTTTTCGATATGCTCGATATCTATCTTTGCCGCATCGTCAAGGCGCAGAGTAAGCTCATAGCCGTGTATGCGCAGCTCCATAGGGTCGCCGAGAGGCGCAAGTTTAACAAGCGTTACTTCCGCACCCGGAATAACGCCCATGTCCAGAAAATGTTGGCGTAAAGCGCCTTCTCCGCCGACTGTAAGGATGCGTGCGCTTTCGCCTATTTTTAAATCTTTGATCGTCATATGTATTTTTCCCTTTTTTCTTTTGTCTGTATGTATAAATTATAACATATGTTCGGAGAGAATACAATTGTTTTTGTAATTTGAATTTTTTGTACATACAAAAAAGGGGGTGTCGCATTAAGCTCCACCCTCTGGCAAAAAACAGGTTTTTTGCCAATTAGCAGACTTGTCTGCGTGCCTTGCTTTGCTGCGACACTTGCAAGTCTGTAAAGTATGCAGACTCCGTCTGCTCCTCGGCGAAAACGCGGTTTCCGCCTGCGGATTAAAGCC
>JAGAHK010000146.1 GCA_017627115.1 Bacillota bacterium
AGAAACTTCCTTATTTTTATAGCGTTTTTCGCTGTTTTGTTTATAAGTATGTTCGTGCTTATCGCCGTTTTCAAAACATCGGGCGTTACATTGAGCATGGATGTGATAAACAGCATACAAAGCGTATTTGACATGGCAAAGAAAATTTTAAGCTGTATAAGCAATACCAACCTTGTGCTTTCGGTCATCATGCTGACGGGTACAAGCCTGATACTGACATACAGATTAAACGTTTAATAATTATTATATAAAAGGAGGAACTCCCAAATGACTTATGCAAGAACAAGAAGACACTACCGTGCAGCTAAAAAGGAAATAGAACAAAGCCCCGCAAAGGGCGTTTTCATCCCCAATAAGGATAAGACAAAAGTTTATGCCGCAGCAGGTATTGCAGGCGGCATCGTGTTTGTGATGGGGCTGCTCATAGGCCTTGTTGCAGGCAGCTCGGATTGAAAAAATAACTACAAAAAAAGAGGTTCACGCGAACCTCTTTTTTTATGCGTATTTATTCGGTTTGTTTAGCCAATGATCTCAAGTGTATCCTGTGCTATCATAAGTTCCTCATTTGTGGGGATAAGGAGTGCGCGAACCTTTGAATCTGCTGTTGCAAAGTCAAGTTCCTTGCCGCGCTGTGCGTTCTTTTCGGGGTCGATCTTAAGACCGAGGAAACCGAGATATTCGCAGATAGCAGCTCTGTGACCCGAGTTGTTCTCGCCGATGCCTGCCGTGAATACGATGGCATCAACGCCGCCGAGTGCTACAACGTAAGAACCGATGTATTTTGCGATCTGATATCTGAACATATCAAGTGCAAGCTTACATCTTTCATCGCCTTCGTTTGCGCCCTGCTCAACATCACGGAAGTCGCTTGAACGGCCTGTAACACCGAGAATACCCGACTTCTTGTTCATGATATTGTCGATCTCATCGGGTGTAAGGTTTTCTGCTTTCATAATGAAAGGTACGATAGCGGGGTCGATATCGCCGCAGCGTGTACCCATCTCAAAACCTGCAAGAGGTGTAAGACCCATGGAAGTATCTATAACCTTGCCGTCCTTTACCGCAGCGATAGAAGAACCGTTGCCGAGGTGGCAGGTGATGATCTTTGTGCCCTCTGCCTTGCCGCCGAGCATTTCGATAGCGCGCTTTGTTACAAACTTGTGGCTTGTGCCGTGGAAGCCGTAACGGCGGATATCATGCTTTTCGTAATACTCGTAGGGAAGAGCGTACATATAAGCCTTGGGAGGCATGGTTGCGTGGAAAGCTGTGTCGAAAACGGCAACATTGGGCTTGCCGGGCATAAGCTTTTCACAAGCCTCGATACCCATAAGGTTGGGGGGCATATGGAGAGGTCCGAGCGGTATACACTTTTTCATTATTTCCATCTTCTCGGGTGTTACAAGCATGGAATCGCTGAAATATTTGCCGCCGTGGAGAACTCTGTGGCCGATGCCGTCGATCTCGTCAAGGCTTGAGATAACGCCTACTTCGCTGTCTGTGAGCTTGTCCATAACAAGCTTGATAGCTGCACCGTGGTCGGGCAGGGGCTGTTCAAAAACGACCTTGTCCTTTCCCGCAGGTGTATGCTGTAAGTTGGAGCCCTCGATGCCGATTCTCTCAACAAGACCCTTTGCAAGAACTGTGTTGTCGTCCATGTTGTAAAGCTGATACTTTAATGATGAGCTTCCGCAGTTGATTACAAGAATTTTCATGTTACATATCCTTTCTGTTAGTTGTTAAATATTAATAAATTCAACGCAAAATTCCGATTGATACGTAGTGTGAACAATGCAATTTTGCCGAATTTAGTGTAGATTGATAATTAATTTACAGTAACTTTAGCGTCGCAGACTTAAATCCGCAGAATGTTTGCGTCGCTGTAAGCGACACAAATCCCGAAGGGACGGCGCGAACAATTCTGTTCGCTGCCGCTATACCGCGTTTTCGTCGAGGAGCAAAACTTGATTTTGCGTACCTTACAGGCTTACAAGTGTCGACCAGAGGGAGGCACGCTGTCAAGCCTGCAAAATTAACAAAAAAACGCAAGTTTTTTTGTTACTGAGCTAACTGTGCCTGTACTGCCGTGATAGCAACAACGCCTACGATATCCTCTGCATAGCAGCCGCGTGAAAGATCGTTAACGGGCATTGCAAGACCCTGAAGAACGGGACCGTAAGCTTCTGCCTTTGCAAGACGCTGAACAAGCTTATAACCGATGTTGCCTGCTTCAAGGCTCGGGAATACAAGTGTGTTTGCATGGCCTGCAACCTTGCTGTCGGGGGCTTTGAGCTTTGCAACAGTCTCGTCAAGAGCCGCATCAAGCTGTAATTCACCGTCAACCTCTATTTCGGGGTACTTCTCCTGTGCTATCTTGACAGCATCTGCAACCTTTGTTACGTCGTCATCCTTTGCGCTGCCCTTTGTGGAGAAGGAAAGCATAGCTACCTTCGCCTTGTTGCCTGTGAATGCCTCAAAGCTCTCTGCGGAAAGCTTTGCGATCTCTGCAAGGTGTTCGCTGTCGGGATGTATCTGTACCGCACAGTCGGCAAATACGAAAAGACCGTTTGCACCGAGGTCACAATTGGGAACTTCCATTACAAAGAAACCCGAAGCGGAGCTTACGCCGGGTTTGCATTTAAGAAGCTGAAGAGCGGGACGGATAGTGTTAGCAGTGGAGTGGCATGCGCCCGAAACAGCACCGTCTGCATCGCCGCATTTGCACATAAGGCAAGCGTAGAACATATAATCGTCCTCTATCTGCTTTTGTGCGATCTCGGGTGTAAGGGTCTGACCCTTCTTCTCGTAAGCCTTTGCTCTTAATTCAACGAATTTATCAATATATTTCTGCTTGTTGGGATCGTTGAAAGGATCGACGATGGTTGCACCGCTGATGTCATAGCCTGCGCCGTGTTCCTTGATCTCCTCGGGTGTACCGATGATAACGATGTTTGCAAAGCCTTCCTTTAATATCTGCTCTGCCGCAGCATATGTCCTTTTATCCATAGATTCGGGTAAAACGATAGTTTTTTTGTCGGCTTTTGCTTTAGCCTTGATTGTTTCTAAAAAGTTCATTTATAATGCTCCTTTCGTTTTTTATATGTACATAAAAATGCACATTCTATAAACTGATTATACTACTGTTTCAAAAATATTACAATAGAATTTTTTAAATATTAAAAATTTATTTTTTAATTTATTTTTTGCACAGAACTTACTTTTTTATCCGATAAATGTCGGCAGGCACAAAAAAATAAACAAAAAAATTTTTTTTTGAAACAAATTTTTGTTGAGTTTATTGTTATACTATGTTATAATAAATATAAATTAACGTGAATTATAGTAAAGTACATTAAAATTGCCCTTTACTATACCCTGCGGGACATACAATATACTTTATTTCAGGAGGTAACGGCTATGAAAAAAATCTTATTTGCGGCATCGGAATGTGTACCTTTTATCAAAACAGGCGGTCTTGCGGATGTTGTGGGCGCTTTGCCAAAGGCGTTCGATAAAAACGAATATGATGTAAGAGTTATTATCCCCAACTATGCCTGCATACCCGAAAAATTCTCCTCACAGTTTGAATATGTCGGTCATTTTTATATGAGTGCTGGTTATATGCTCCAATGGGTGTATGTGGGCGTTATGCAGTATGAATATGACGGTATAAAATATTATTTCATAGACAACAAAACGCATTTCGGCGGTTCGCAGCCTTACGGCAATATCTGCTGGGATATAGAGAACTTCTGCTTCTTCTGTAAAGCTGTGCTTTCAGTGCTGCCTATGATAGATTTCAAGCCCGATATAATCCACTGTCACGACTGGCAGACGGGTATCATCCCCGTTTATATCAAGACGGAGTTTGCGGGAAGTGAATTCTATAAAGATATAAAAACCGTTATGACCATACATAATCTGCGCTTCCAGGGCGTTTGGGATATTGAGTATATCCGCGGTCTCACGGGTCTGCCCGACGATCTGTTCACACCCGACAAGCTTGAATTCAACAAGGGCGCAAATATGCTCAAGGGCGGTCTTGTTTATGCCGATTATATAACCACGGTCTCCGCTACCTATGCGCGCGAGATACAGTGGGCTTATTACGGCGAGGGTCTTGACGGACTTCTGCGCGCCCGCAATCATCAGCTTTACGGTATTCTTAACGGCATAGACTACACGCTCTATGACCCGTCCAACGATACAAAGATATTCAAAAATTACGACACAAAGACCTTTGCGGAGGGCAAGGCGGAAAACAAAACAGCTTTGCAGAAAGAACTCGGTCTGCCCGTTGACAAGGATAAATATATGATAGGCATTATATCGCGCCTTACCGACCAGAAAGGCTTTGACCTTATCAACTGCGTTATCAACGAGATACTTGAAGACGATGATCTTCAGCTTGTTGTTATCGGTACGGGTGAGGAACGCTATGAAAATATGTTCAAGCACTATGCGTGGGTATATCAGGACAGAGTTTCCGCAAACATCCTCTATTCGGATGAGCTTGCGCACAAGCTTTATGCGGCTGCGGACAGCCTGCTCATACCGTCTGCTTTTGAACCCTGCGGTCTTACGCAGCTTATCTCTTTCCGCTACGGTACACTGCCTATAGTGCGTGAAACGGGCGGTCTGAAAGATACTGTTATACCGCTTAACGAATATGACAACACAGGCGACGGTTTTTCGTTTACAAACTACAACGCACATGATATGCTGCACGTTATAGAATATTCAAAGGAAATATACTACGAAAAGCCCGAATTGTGGCAGGATATGATAAAGCGCGGTATGCGCAAGGACTATTCATGGAACGCTTCAAAAGAAAAATATATGAAGCTCTATGATATGATGCTCAAAAAGCCCGAGCCTTTGCCCGAGCCCGAAAAAGCAGCCGAGGCAAAGCCCGAACCGACTGCCGAAACAAAACAGAAACCCGTTAAGGAAGATGAAAACGAATGAAAGCATGGCAGCATTTTAAAACGATAACACGTCACCGTAACAAAGTTATACTGCACTGCGCAAAGGCAGGCATACTGTGGCAGGGGCTGTTTCACGATCTTTCAAAATATTCGCCCGAGGAGTTTATCCCGGGCGTGATATTTTATCAGGGCACACGCAGCCCGAACGAGGGTGAACGCGAGGAATACGGCTATTCCGCTGCGTGGATGCACCACAAGGGCAGGAACAAGCACCATTTTGAATACTGGACGGACTACGATCCGAAAACAAGACAGATGGAGCCTGTGAAAATGCCTTTGAAATACGTTAAGGAAATGTTCTGCGACCGTGTTGCCGCAAGCAAGATTTACGGCGGCGAAAAATACACGGATGATTATGCGCTGAATTATTTCCTTAAATTAAAAGGCAAACGCAAGATACACCCCGAAACTTCGGCGCTGATAGAAAAACTTTTGCGTATGCTTGCGCAGCAGGGTGAGGAAAAGACCTTCGCCTATATCAGAAAGCTGAAAAGCTATTGAGTGTGCTGTTTATTATTTATGAAGATTTACGAACATTTCACCAAAATATATTGACGGTTTTTGCAAAAAATCGTATTATGATTATGGAAACATTATATATCTGATATGTTAATATGTTGATATTTTTGCATACTGACCGGAGGTGACTGCTATGAACAAAAAGGCAAGCGGTGTTTTATTGGGAATATTCTTTATAATTGCGGGTACTCTGTTTATGTTCCGCTCTGTTCTGCCGTTTGATTATACCTATCTTATGACGGCAATTGCAGGCATCGAACTTCTGATACTGCATTTCTTTACGGACGGTCTGCTGAGCGTTATCCTCGGCAGTTATCTGTCCTATTGGGGCATCCTGCACCTGCTGCGGCTTGACAGCCTTCTTGGCTCGGCTTTGGCAACAAGCGCGATCTTCTTTATACCTGCGATAATTTTTTTCATACTTTATATAAA
>JAGAHK010000147.1 GCA_017627115.1 Bacillota bacterium
AAAACTGTATATTATATGCTTTTCGCCGGGACGGACGGGGCGTAAGCAAAAATATACATTGGGGGTGTTAGTATGAAACTTAAAGAAAACTTAATAAACCGTGCTTTCCGAAGGGCAAAAGAGAACTCACAAAAAGGCTTTTCGCTTATGGAAATGATCGTTTCCATTACGATAATGACCGTGCTTCTGGGTGCACTTATACCGCAGACAACCGTTTATATTGATAAAGCAAACAAGATCTCGGATGTTATGACGGCATCATCTATTTATAATGCTGCTATTACGCTTTTGGCAGATGAAACACGCTATGCCATACCGAATGATGCCGGAAAATACGGCGGCGGTGCAGCGGGCACACTCAAAACATACTATGAACTTACACATATGGGCAGTAATACCAGTGTACGGCAGAAAGTAACTGCAAAGTGTGACGGTGAGGTCGAAGGTCCCTATGTTATAACACCTATTTGTATGACTATTTATTTCAAACAAAATGGTATGGCAGATCCTAATCTTTCAAGGGCAAATCACGGCACGGCATATCTTCAGTTCCAGACTGCAGGCCAGAAAGAAGCAACATTCTTTGTTGAAGAACTGAATAATCTGCTTTCAAACAGAAAGCTTGGTGTTCGTTCAAGAAAGCCGGAAATAGCCGAGATGGTTGCACATAAAATATCACAGCTCAAGTCTTATCCGAGAAACTATGCCGATAAAACCGATGCACAGATAATGGCGCGTTCCGCATCAGACTATACATATACGACAGGCAGCAGGCGCTTTACCGATTTCAAAGACGAGATTAACAGATTTGTCATCTGTTATCGTTCCATAAGTCCTGCAAGGTTTGAGATATGGTCGGGTCCCTCCGATCTTAAAACAGGCAGCGGCAGTGACCAGTCTGTTCCGGTATACCGTGTATGGCCCGATCCCGATGATGTATACAAATAAAAAAAGAGTGAGTTCCTTTCGGAACATCACCCGCGTAATTATAAAAAAAGAGTGAGTTTAAAAACTCACTCTTTTTTTGAATCAAAAGCATTATTTAAAATATCTGTTTAACAAGCCGTTGAATGCGCAGCCGTGTCTTGCCTCGTCCTTTGCCATTTCGTGAACGGTGTCGTGGATAGCGTCAAGATTAAGTGCCTTTGCGCGCTTTGCAAGGTCAAGCTTGCCTGCTGTTGCGCCGTTTTCTGCCATAACACGCATTTCAAGGTTTTTCTTTGTGGATGCGGTAACAACTTCGCCCAGAAGCTCTGCAAACTTTGCAGCGTGCTCTGCTTCCTCGAAAGCAATGCGCTTGTAAGCCTCGGCAACTTCGGGATAGCCTTCGCGGTCTGCCTGGCGGCTCATTGCAAGGTACATACCTACTTCGGAACATTCACCGTTGAAGTTGTTGCGCAGATCGTCGATAATATCCTGCGGAAGACCGTCGCAGATGCCTACTCTGTGTTCGTCAGCCCATGAAAGCTCGCCTTTCTGTTCCTCAAACTTTGATGCGGGAGCGCCGCACTGTGGGCACTTTTCGGGAGGACAGTCGCCTTCGTGAACATATCCGCAGATGATACATACAAATTTTTTCATAATAATATACCTCCTAAAAATAAATTTCAGTCCAAAGGAAAACGGTAGGGGTAGTGTGTTTTCACAATGGGCTATTTGATAATAATTATTATTTACATAATGCTATTATAACTTAATAAGCCGATTTTGTCAATAGGTTTTGAAAAAATAAACATAATTCGACATGCAAAAAAATATTTTTTATAAAATTTTTCCTATTTTGTAAACAAGTGTTTGATTTTTTTTGGTTATGTGGTATAATATAAACGGGAGAGAGAATAAAAAGCTTGCTTTTTAGGCTCGACCCCGTTTAACGAGGCGAAATCGAAGATTTCGTGGAGATTATGGCATAAAGAAATGTATATGAATTGTTTTTTGCATTACTATCAGGAAATTTATCTATTATAAATACATAAAGGGGGCATACAAATGCTAACAACAGTAAAAATGAACGAATTGAAACAGATCGTAGATGCGTCTTTCGGCGATCCTCATCAGATACTCGGTATGCACGAGTTTGTTACGGACGATAAGGAGTGTATAGTTGTCCGTGCCTTTATACCCCAGGCGGAGAGCGTTACGGTCGTTGACGATGCTTTTTCGTCGCGCCGTTACGAAATGGATATGGTGCATACGGACGGCTTTTTTGAATGTGTTATCGAGGACAGAAAAAAATGGTTCAGATATAAACTTGATATAAAGGGCAAAAGCGGCGATTCATGGGAGACTTATGATGCCTATTCCTTTATGCCCACAATAAACGAAACGGATATATACCTTTTCAACCAGGGCACCAATTACGAAATATACAATATTCTGGGCGCAAACCCCAAGACAGTTGACGGTATCGACGGTGTGGCATTCGGTGTATGGGCGCCCAATGCAAGGCGTGTCAGCGTAATAGGCGAGTTCAACTCATGGGACGGCAGACGTCATGCAATGCGTATGCTCCAAAGCTCGGGCATATGGGAGATATTTATTCCGGGTCTCTGCGACCTTGACAACTACAAATTCGAGATAAAGGCTTCTAACGGCGCTATTATCCAGAAACAGGATCCCTACGGCAAGTTTGCCGAACTGCGCCCCAGCACATCTTCGCTTATTTTCGATATAAACAAGCACCAATGGAACGATGCGGGCTGGTATGAAGAACTTAAAAACAAGGATAAATTCAATGTGCCGATGAATATTTACGAGGTACATCTCGGTTCGTGGAAGAGGGCGGATGACGAGGACAACCGCTTCCTTACCTATCTTGAACTTGCAGACCAGCTTATTCCCTATGTTAAGGAAATGGGTTATACACATATTGAGCTGCTTCCCGTTGAGGAACATCCCTATGACGGTTCGTGGGGCTATCAGGTAACGGGCTATTATGCGCCCACAAGCCGCTACGGCAACCCCGACGAGTTTATGACCTTTGTAGATAAGTGCCATCAGGCAGGCATAGGCGTTTTCCTTGACTGGGTGCCTGCGCACTTCCCAAAAGATGCGCATGGTCTTGCACGCTTCGACGGCTCCGCTCTCTATGAGCATGAGGACCCGCGTCAGGGTGAACATCCCGAATGGGGTACACTTATCTACAACTTCGGCAGAAACGAGGTAAAGAACTTCCTTATCGCAAATGCGCTGTTCTGGATAGAAAAATACCATATCGACGGTCTGCGTGTGGATGCCGTTTCTTCCATGCTCTATCTCAACTACGCAAAAGAGGACGGACAGTGGGTAGCCAATAAGTACGGCGGTTCCGACAATCTCGATGCCATAGAGTTTTTGAAACACCTTAACTCCATTATTGCACAGAGAGATCCGCTTGCGCATATGATAGCGGAGGAATCGACTTCGTGGCCGTATATTACAAAGCCTGCCGAGAATGACGGTCTCGGTTTTACATTAAAGTGGAATATGGGCTGGATGAACGATTTTCTTGAATATATGGAAAAGGATCCCGTTTACAGAAAATATCACCACAATAACCTTACTTTCGGTATGGTCTATGCTTATACGGAAAAGTTTATTCTTGTACTGAGCCATGACGAGGTTGTACACGGCAAAAAGTCCATGCTCGACAAAATGCCGGGCGACCTTTGGCAGAAGTTTGCGAACCTGCGTGCCGCATACGGCTTTATGTTCGGCTTCCCGGGTAAAAAACTGCTGTTTATGGGCGGTGAGTTCGGCCAGTTCATAGAGTGGAACGAAAAACGTCCGCTTGATTGGTTCCTGCTTGAATACCAGCATCATCAGACCATGCTTGACTATGTGAAATATCTTAACCGCATCTACCTTGACAACGAAGCTTTCTGGTCAAAGGATTTTGAGGGCGAGGGTTTTGAGTGGATAGATGCAAATGACGGCGAAAGAAGTATATACTCCTTTATCAGAAAGGGCAGGAAAAAGGACGATACCCTTGTTATCATCTGCAATTTCACGCCCAACACATATGAGGAGTTTAAAATGGGTATGCCTTTTGAAGCGACATGGCATGAGATACTCAACTCCGATGCAGTAGAATTCGGCGGCAGCGGCGTGACGAACCCCAACCCGTTCTATACACAAAAGAGCGAGTCCCATGGCAGAGAAAACAGCATAACACTGCGCCTTCCGCCTTTGAGTGTCGTAGTGCTTAAAAGCTGGTAAAAGCCTATGAGAACATTTTTGGAAAGATCACAGCCTTTTTGGGCAAGGGTGATAGAGTTTGCGTTTTACAGCTTCTGCGGCTGGTCATATGAAATGGTCGCAGAGGGCATACTTGCGGGTCACCTGGTCGAACGCGGATATCTGCATCTGCCTATGTGTGTTATATACGGCTTTTTCTCGATAGTGGTATTGCAGGTGTTCAAACCGCAGAAACATAAGCCTGCGGCGGTATTCTTTTTGAGTATGGCGATAGTGACCGTTATGGAATATCTCAGCGCCCTGCTTATAGAAGCCGTGCTGCACAGAAAACTCTGGGATTATTCACGCTGGATATGCAACTTGCATGGCAGGGTATCCCTTATAAGCAGCCTTATTTTCGGTACCGCCTGCGTTGCAATGGTATTTTGGTCTCATCCCTTGCTCAACAGAGTATTGAATAGGAAAAAATACTGTGGGGCAGTGTTCTGTGCAGGTTTTCTGCTGCTTGCCGCCATTGTGTGCGATGCGGTGATAACCTCGCTTGGTATTGCGTAAATGCAAAGGAGGACAAAATGGATTGGAATAATAACGGCAAAGATGATATGTTTGACTCCTATATGGACTATATGCTTGCAACCAACGTGTTTGACAAGGATGAAGATGATGAAGACGAGGACGAATGAGTCTCAAAAAAGAGGGTGTCGCATTAAGCTCCACCCTCTGGCGAAAAACAGGTTTTTCGCCAATTTTGCAGTCATACTGCGCGCCAGCAAGCTGTCACTTGATGCCTGTAAGGTTTGAAAAATCAAGTTTTTCTCCTCGGCGAAAACG
>JAGAHK010000148.1 GCA_017627115.1 Bacillota bacterium
ATGTAATCAAACTGTAATATTCGGCGGTTTATATGAAATTCCGCGAATAAAATTGTGAAGTTTGTACAAAAAAACGCCGCATCACCCGACTCGTTTTTTGAGCAGGGGGGGCAATGCAGCGTTTTTCATTACATTATATTGTTCTACCGCTTATTTCTTTGCGAAAAAGCCTTTTATCACATCCAAAAGACCGCTGTTCTGTTGGATAGATGCGATAATATCGTTTATATCCTTGCCTGCAAGGTTATCCTTTACCGCCTTTATAACGGTGTTTACAAGTTCATCGGGAAGATCGACACCGAGGATGGACTCAATGGTCTTTACGGGGTCTGCCGCAAAAGCCGTTCTCTTTGTTTCGTCCTGCGAAATGGTGATAACCGCGTTCTTGATCGCATTTACATCAATTTTATCCATAAATATTACCTCCTGTGAGCGGCGCTGCCGCATGATTTGGTTTTATTTTACCATAATGGACGAAAAATGTCAATCGGATACAAAGTTTGAGTTTTACCACTTGCTTTTGAGTTTTTTTTAAAAGAAAATTATTGTTTATGGTTGCTCTGCTGCTGCCGTAAACCCCTCAGTCAGCCTTTGGCTGCCAGCTCCCCTGATCGCTGCGCTAAAGGGGAGCCAAGAGCCTGCGGCGCTAATTACCTTAACAAATCAAAGTGTTGCATTAGTCTCGCCTCCCCTTTAGCGCAGCGTTTAGGGGAGGGGGACCGCGCGCAGCGTGGTGGAGGGGTTTATTTATAACAACTTTAGTGTTGCGTAACGGTAAGCCGCAACACTCGCAAACCCCTCAGTCAGCCTACGGCTGCCAGCTCCCCTGAAAGAAGGGGAGCCAAGGCTAATGCAACTCTACTACTAACATAAACAATAATTTTCTTAAAAAATAATTTTCTTAAAAAAAGAGAAAACACAAAACAAAAACTGAGGAAACTCATGTTTGATATGTACCCTTTTTACTATTTATTTGATTGTCCTAATGTTTCAAGTTTGCTAAAAATCGATTTCTTTTTAGGCTTTAGTAGTTCAGGGATTTGTTGTGTTTTTTCCTGTGATGTTCCGTTTATAGGCTCCGAGTATTGGTTTATCTTATATTTCAATAGTTCTATTCTTTTTTGATTCTGTGTTTTGGAACCAAACAAATCCGCCGTTAAAAAGTTTGTATTATTTTTGCTTTCTATGCTTTCGCATAAACTTAAACCGTCTTTCCATACTTCAAGCGCAGCGTTTCGTATATCGTTATTATCGCCTAAAATGCTTAAAGCGTAACTACCGATATGATATGCCATAAGAGATTTGGTATTAGGTAGGTCGTCCATTGCTTTGGCTAATTTTTTAACTATGTCACCTGTAGTATGCTTATTCAAAAGACTTTTTCTGTATGTTTTCATTAATGAATTCAAATGATAAATCATAAAACCCGATATATTGTAAAGTTGCTTTACCGCTTCCGCTTGCTCCGATGTCGTTCCTATAGTTGACATTGCACTTATGATATGCTCATAGAAACTCTTGTAATAATCATAATAATTAAATGTGCAATTTGCAGGCAATTGTATTTTAAGAACATCCAAACAAAACATAGCTTCCCAACTGTACGGGTTTTTAATCAAAATTTGCTCATAGAATTTTTTTATTTCTGCAATGTCGTAGTTCGTTATTGCACGACGTGCGAGGGTATACAAATTGTTTAGTTCTTGACTATTGTCAATTTTTACCGTGCTTCCCGATACATCCACAGTTCCCTCGATTAACATCTTTTTTACTTCTTCAATATCATACTTGCATCCGCAATGCTCGCATTGAAAAAAGCCATCCTTTTTGATAATATCCACACTGCCGCACAAATCACACTTTAGTGCCTTCATAGTTTTCAGCTCCTTTTTCTTTATTTTTACATCAATTTGAGTAAAGAGGGTGCCGCTTAATGCGACACCCCTCTTTTTTGTGTTGTTTAATTCACCTGATTTGGATAAACAGCCGAGTACTGAATATCAATATCGGTAACAAGCGCCTTATTATAGGTAATATAATTCATAGTATCCTGTGAGGAGCTTGTTGCAAAACCGATATAATAGTTATCGGGGAGATTTGCGGTCTTTTGTGCTATTCTGTACCAGTTTTCGCCGTCAAGCGAGCTGTACAGGGTAACAGTCTGACCCTCTTTTACAACCTTTGCCCAGCCGCCTATGGGGTCTGCGCCCTCGACAGCCTGCGGAACACCGAGGTACTTTGAATTTGCCTGCATAAAGTTGGAGTTGAACTCACCTGCAACATCCCTGTATACCGCTATCATATTTCTGCCCTCGAACCTGCCGCCGTTGATGCCGGGGCCTGCCGAGTCCTCATCTTTAAGGTAGGTCATACCCACACCGTAGTTTTCCGCGGTATTGGTAAGGTCGCCGCGCAGCATTATACCTGCAAACTGATAGTAATCTATCTTTGCCCAATTGTATACCTTTGCGGTCATGGTCACATCACCCGAGATCTGCTTGCAGTTGTAGTGCAGGCTTTCTTCGGTAGTGCCGCCGTTGCTGCCCGTTCTGCCATAGAAGCCGTTGCCCTCCGTTACAAGGGTGTTTGTGGCTGCATTGTAGAAATCGGCGCCCTTTGCGCGTGTATTGCCCACTTCGACAGCCGAGAAGCCCGCAAGCAGGTTTTCGCCCGTTGAAGAGCCCTCGTTTTCAAACTTGTATGTCGAGCGGAGAGCTTTCTGGAGTATTTCGGCAGCGAAAGAAGCATCTATATTGCCGTTTTTGATCTGTGCATTTGCAAGTGCCTTGCTTGAAAGTTTAAGCGCGTTTCTGTTGAGCACGTACTGCAAAACTACAGCGGAGTCCGCCGCCTCGACCTTGCCGTTGAGATCGACATCACCGAGAAGAAGGGTCTCGTCCATATTTACCGTAGTTGTGCGCACGGCATCCGACCAGATATTGTCGCCGCTGCCGTTCTTTGAAAGCACCATAAGGTTGGCGCTGCCCTCTTTGTCGGGTGTGAAAGAAGCCGTGCCGTTCTTGCCGTCCGCAAGTTTTCTGTTGTTTAAGTATACCTCAAAATCATTTGCGGTATCGTCACAGATAAGCGTATAGGTCTCGCCTATTTTAAGGTCGGCGTTTACCGCGGTATCGACATCATTGCCTGCACTGTCTTTAAGCGAGGTGATATGCACCGCATCACGTCTTAAACCTTTGGCTGCCGATGCATCCCAATCGCCTGCAAGGTCGTTAAGGTAAACTTCAAGATAGGTATAGCCCTTGAACTGACCCTCGGTTGTTATTATCTTTGTGGAGTCTGTCGGGTCGCTGTCGCTTAAATTGAAGTTTTCCTCCCAATCGGCGGGCAGACCGTCATTATCCTTATCAACTATCGTCTGTGCATATTCGGCGGTATCAAAGCCGCCTGCTTCGTCTGCGCTGTTTACAAAATAGCCCGTGTTGTTAACTACCTGCTGCAAAAGTCTGTTGTCCCAGGCATCGCGGTGCAGACTTGCGCCAACGCCGTCAATTACCTTGTTATAAGCCTCCTCTGCCGTTTCAAGTGTGTACGGTATATCGAGAGCGACCTTTGAGTCAAGCTTTAAGCCGACTGTGCCGAGGTTTCTGAAGCCCTTTGTGTTATCTGCGGTAACATCGGCGCTGCCGTCCATAACATTGCCGTTGATATAGTAGGAACTCTTTGCATTGTTGTATCCCGATTCCTGATAGCATTCATAGAACTGCGTGGAAACCTTTTCAAGCGTGTTCGGACCCGGTCTGAAGAAGTTATTTTCAAAGTTTACAAGACCGTTGCCGCGTGAGCCTCCGTATGACGAGCCGTGACCCCAGTTGTAAACAACATTGTTTGCAAAATCAAGCTTGTTTTCGTAGCGCACATTGTTATAGAGGAAACCGCCCTCGAAACGGGGATTTCTTGTACCCGTATTCGACCAGAGGTTGTGCGTGAAGCTTGTTTCGTAACCGTTGAAGATAGAGCCCATACCGTGCTTTGCGGTATCTGCGCCGATACTGTCCTTATCGTTGTTTTTGCCGTCCTTGTCGGGTATGGAAAGACCGCTGTCGATGATGTTGTATTGGATACTTGAATTTACAAGCTCCTTGCCCGAGAACGTCTCGTCAACACCATAGGAGAAAGTACAGTGATCGACAACGATATTCTTGCCCGATGCGGTCGCACCGTCAAGGTCGTAGCCGCTGCCGAGGCGGAATTTGGTATATCTTACGATGATATTCGTACCCTCGAACTTCATTGAAGCGCCTGCAATGGTTATGCCCGTACCGGGTGCGGACTGACCTGCGATAGTCGTATTGCTGTTTACATTGAAACGTCTCTGCGCCTTGCCGACTGTCGGGTCGATGTGTATAGTACCGCCTACCGCAAAAACGATAGTACGGGGATATGTCTTGTTGCCGTCCGCCCTGTCTCGCCTTTCAAGACCGTAGCGCAGTGAACCCGGCTGCGGGTCGGAAACGCTGTCCGTAAGGTTGGTAACAACATAAACATCACCCTGACGACTCTCTGTGCCGCGGCCGCCCTGCGAGAACATACCGCCGCCCTCGACTGTCGGGAATGCAGGCGTATATTCCGCCTTTGCGGGTGTGGTTATCTCCGTTTCGTATACCTTGAACGACTTTGATGTGCTTGAAGCATCCGTAGCCGTAACACGGATATAGTATTTCGTGCTGGGTTCAAGGCTTGCGGCTATCGCCTCGGTTATCTGGTCTTCAAGGAAGAAGGTATTGCCTGCATCCGTCTTTTCCTCCCCGTTGATAACGTGGGTAAGCTTCTTGCCGTGGTCGATAGTGGATGCCGTGTGGTCAAGTGTCCATTTCTGACCGTCTTTTGAATATTCTATCTTGTAAGCCGTGGCAATTGATGTTGCAACGACCGTATCGTCAACATAAGCTTCCTTTACAAGCTTTGTCGCATCCGCCGCATCGTATATCCTGACAGGATAAGCCGTAGGTGTGTCAACAACACCCTTTACAACTTCAAGCTCCGTGCTTATGCTGTGCTGTGTTTTGTTTGTGCCCTCGGGTGCCCAGCCCGCAAACTTGATGACCATACCGTTTGTGGGGTTTGTCCAGCCTGCAACGGGGTTGCCCGTGGAGTTTATCTGACCCTCGGCTTTAAGCGGATTGTCCTTGATGATATTGCCCTGTGTATCACACGCAGGCCATGTCAGGACGATATTGCCGTTGCCGTCGTCAATGCTTGCCACAAGGTCTGTGGACTGAATATAGGTGTAGGTGCTGTTCTCTGCGGAATAACGCGCAAATGACGGCACAGAAAATGCCGAAAACGCCATCATAGCCGCAAGAACAAAAGCTGTCAACTTTCTTTTCATAAATTTTTCCTTCCTTATTTTATAGTAAGCGAATTAAATAATCGGACTTAAGCTTGCTTAAGGCAGATTATTTATGAGCCCCATCCTATAGTGAACGTCCAAATATTTTTGACGTTCACTATAAAACTATTGAATTATTAACTTTCCCGAAATTATATGTGACCTGCATATTTGTAAATGTTGCATCAGGCTCAGCTCCCCTTGTTCAGGTTTGTCCTGACGGCGGCAAAGCCGTCGGGACTCTATGGCAAACATCCGTCAGCTTCGCTGCCGAATGGATTGCTGTCGCGCCTTGTCGCGACTGAGGGGTTTCTCCCAACCTCACACTTCCTTCTTCATCTATTGCCTTGCAAACTTCCCCGAAATTATATTTGACCTGCATATTTGTAAATGTTGCATTAGGCTCGGCTCCCCTTGTTCAGGTTTGTCCTGACGGC
>JAGAHK010000149.1 GCA_017627115.1 Bacillota bacterium
ATTATTTACGTTTGAAAAAGTAATACGCTTACTTTTTTCGACTCTCACGAAAGTGGGAGTTTTTTTATTGCCTGAAATAACCGTGTATAACAGTTTTTTCAAGCTTTTTTCAAACTTTTGCAAAGAATAATCCGCCGCAAAACATCCATTATAAATATGTGTGATGCAAAAGTCACCTATAAGGAAACGCTGATCAAATTCAAAAAACAAAAATAATTTTAGCTGATAGCGGCGCATTTGCAGGTGCGTTTGTTATGGCGCGCAGCCACGACCGGGCTAATCTTAAATCAGCGTTTTTCTAAATTGAAAGGCGGCGGTTTGGTGAGAAGAATAAAATACACGGCGGTGCTGATGCTTATACTGATAATTGCGCTTATTGCGGCATACAGTTATTTCCTGCCCGAAAGCATTGCCATACGCAAGGGCGGTGAGGAAACTATTGGTTTTCTGCTGCCTTTTGACATAAGCGTTAGCGGCGATAAAGAGGTTTTGAGCATAAAAAATGCGCCTGTAACGCAGAACATAAATATATCGCCGCATAAAACAGTGATATGCGGCAACGAGCAGGGCAGCGCGGAGCTGATGCTGAGCCTGTTGGGAGTGCCTGTGAAAAAAGTTGAACTGAATGTGCTGCCCGACGGCGAGTTCGTGCCCTCGGGTGAGACTGTCGGCATAGTTATCGAAACGGACGGCGTGCTTGTGCTTGGCACGGGCAGCGTGAAAACGGCTTCGGGCGATAAGGCGGAGCCCTGCCGCGGCATACTGCGCAGCGGTGATCTTATAAAAAGCATAAACGGTGTTGATGTGCATACCAAAGAGGAACTTGCCGTCGCGGTGGGAAAATGCGCGGACAGGTGTGAGATACGTATAGACAGGCTTGAAAAGCCCGTTATCATCGCACCCGTTGTATCCGAAGAGGGTGTGCCGATGCTCGGACTGTGGGTGCGCGACAGCACGCAGGGTATAGGCACGGTCACATATTACAACAAAAAAGATATGTCTTTCGGCGCTCTCGGGCATCCCGTGACCGATGTGGATACGGGGCAGATAATGAAAATAAGCGGCGGCAGTGTGTATTCTGCGAGCATTGACGGCATAGTTAAGGGCGAAAAGGGCAGGGCAGGCGAGCTGACGGGCGCAGGCACAAGCGAGATAATAGGCACTGCCGACAAAAACTGCAATACGGGTATTTACGGCAGACTCAACGTAAACGGCGCGGACCGATTAAAGGGCAAAGCCTGCCCGATAGCCCTGAAAAGCAGCGTAAAATGCGGCGCGGCAAAAATACTTGCCGATATAGACGGAAACGGCGTGAAAGAATACGATATAGAGATAGAGGCGATAAACAACCTCGGCAAAAATACAAGCAAGGGTATGATAATAAGAATAACCGATGAAAAACTGATAGACCGCACGGGCGGCATCGTACAGGGTATGAGCGGCAGCCCGATACTGCAAAACGGCTGCCTTGTTGGCGCGGTGACCCACGTTTTTGTGCAGGACCCGAAACGGGGATATGGGATATTTATAGAAAATATGCTGTGTGAAAATTGAAAAGAGGGTGCCGCATTAAGCAACACCCTCCGATAAAACGGTTTTTATCAGCTTATTGTTATATAACTGAATTTTTGCAGTGCTTCAAGTGCGCCCTGAGCTTTTTTCTCGCTGCCGCAGTTCACGGTGCGTTCTGTGCCGTCGGTGGCTTTAAGCACAACATAGTGCATCTTTGTTTTTAAATACTTTGACGGCTCTGCCTTTTTGTAGGCGCTTTTGATATCGTCTGCCGCAAAAACGTCAAGCGGTTTGCAGCTTACGATAAAGCGGCTGCCTATAAACAGGTCGCCGAACTTTTCCGCATCTTCAAAGTCTTTTCTGATGCTGTCAAGGTCATAATCATACTTGCGTATGGATTTTTGCAGCCTGCCCGATGAGCCGAAAACAAGAAAACGGATAATAAACACAAGCAGCATTATCGAAATAAAGCACATAATGCTGTTTATAATAACGTGTTTGTTGAAGAAATCTCCGAATTTCATATAATCAAGGCGGCAGCTGCGTATAAGCCCCGTTTCATAGCCGTGGCCTATCCTCTGTGCCATATTGAGGTAGGCAGCCTTGTCGTTTTCTTCAAGCAAAGTGAGCTGACCTTTTACCTTGACTGTTTTGCCTTTTGTGATTTTTTTGTTGAAACCGTCGGTGTATTTTGTGGGTACAAGCAGTATAAATGTGCTTCTGCCGTCGGGGCAGGGGCAGATATAATACTCGCCCGTGGTATCGCGGCGGACACTGTAAGCTTCCGTTACGGTCGCTCTTGCGTATGCGCCGCCTTTTGAAAAGTTCTCCGTGCCGATGTTTTTTGCGGTGTAGAAGTACGACAGACCAAAGCCTGTTATAAGGTGATACACCAAAAGCACTGCCAACAGCACAGCGGTCAAGGAGAGGGCGACGGAAAAGCCGCCCTTGTGGATTTGTTTGTCAAGCCTTGTCATAATTTATCCCCCATAGATCACTCTTTGAAAGTTTTGGAAACGCCGTTTCATTTGGTCGGCGCTGCCTGAATTACCATCTCTTTGTTTTGTTCTTTATCTCTTCTTTTATTTCATCAATGAACTTGTCGATGTCGTATGAGCCGAGGTCCTCTGCCTTGCAGCGAACGGAGACTGTGTTCGTTTCCGCCTCTTTTTCGCCTACTATAAGGATATAGGGCACACGCTCGTTGCGTGCTTCGCGTATCTTGTAGCCGATCTTCTCGGAGCGTTCGTCCATTTCAACAAGGATGCCGTTTTCTTTGAGCTTTGCATATACCTTATCGGCATAGTCCTGATACTTCTCGGAAATGGGGAGAAGTTTCACCTGTACGGGTGCAAGCCATGTCGGGAAGTGACCCGCATATTTTTCGATAAGCAGGGCAAGCGTTCTTTCGTAGCAGCCGATAGACGTTCTGTGGATGATGTAGGGACGCTTCTTCTGACCGTCTTTGTCGATATAGTACATATCGAATTTCTCGGCATTCATCTGGTCTATCTGTATCGTGATAAGCGTATCTTCCTTGCCGAATACGTTCTTTATCTGGATATCGAGCTTCGGACCGTAGAATGCGGCTTCACCGATACCTATCTTGTAGTTTATGCCAAGATGTTCAAGTATTTTGTACATTGCACCCTGGGCTTCATCCCACTGCTCGGGCGTTCCGATATATTTTGCCCTGTCGTTGGGGTCCCACTGTGAAAATCTGTAGCTTACATCATCAATAAGACCTAAAATTGTGAGCATATCATTTGCAAGCTGCAAACAGCGTGCGAACTCTTCTTCGAGCTGGTCGGGACGAAGTACGAGATGACCTTCGCTTATCGTGAACTGACGTACACGGATAAGACCGTGCATCTCGCCGCTTGATTCGTTTCTGAAAAGTGTGGACGTTTCGCCCATGCGGTAGGGCAGGTCGCGGTAGCTGTGCTGTGTTGCCTTGTATACATAGTACTGGAACGGGCAAGTCATGGGACGAAGTGCATATACCTCGCTGTCCTTTTCCTCGTCACCCAAAACAAACATACCCTCTTTGTAGTGATCCCAATGACTGCTTATCTTGTAAAGGTCGCTCTTTGCCATAAGCGGTGTTTTCGTGCGCACATAGCCGCGGCGCTCTTCCTCGTCCTCGACAAAGCGCTGGAGTGTCTGAACTATCTTCGTACCCTTTGGCATGAGCAGGGGCAGACCCTGACCTATAACATCCGTTGTTGTGAATATGCCAAGCTCGCGGCCGAGTTTGTTGTGGTCGCGCTTCTTTGCTTCTTCGCGTGCGGCAAGGTATTCTTCAAGGTCGCTTGCCTTTGTGAAAGCCGTTGCGTAAATACGCGCAAGCATTTTGTTCTTTTCGTTGCCGCGCCAATATGCGCCCGATGAACCTGCTTCGTTCGTTATCTTGAACGCCTTTATGGGCTTTGTGCTCATAAGGTGAGGTCCTGCGCAGAGGTCCGTAAAATCGCCCTGCTTGTAGAACGAGATAGTTGCATCTTCGGGAAGGTCGTTGATAAGCTCTACCTTGTAGGGCTCGCCTGCTTCTTCCATAAGCTTTAAAGCATCTGCACGGGGCAGTTCAAAATATTCAAGAGGGATATTCTCTTTTACTATTTTCTTCATCTCTTTTTCTATCTCGGCAAATTCTTCCTGCGTAAAGGGCTCGCGGTCGAAATCATAGTAGAAGCCTTCGTCCGTTGCGGGTCCGATAGCAAGCTTTGCTTCGGGATAAAGGCGCTTGACAGCCTGCGCCATAATGTGTGATGCCGTGTGGCGGAATGCTTTTTTGCCCTCGGGAGAGTCAAATGTGCATATCTCCAGCTCGCAATCCTCCGTAACGGGTTTTCTGAGGTCAACGACCTCCCCGTTTATTTTGCCGCAGCAGGCGTTTCTTGCAAGACCCTCGCTGAGATCCTTTGCAATGTCAAGCACGCTTATGCCGCTTTCGTACTGTTTTGATGAACCGTCTTTCAAAGTAATGTTGATCATTTTTCTTCTTCCTTTCTTTTTTTCTGAAATTTATTTTTGAGTTTTCTGATTTTTCGGTTATGCCGGAAAGTAAAATTGGAATTTAACACACTTTTGCTTTTGCAAAAGTGTGTTGGAGCGCAGGACTGGGAGCTGAGCC
>JAGAHK010000150.1 GCA_017627115.1 Bacillota bacterium
GAAGTATTTGCCGAAGAAAGCAGTGATTACCGCATTTACGATCACGAAGGCAAAAGATTTGAAGATACAGGCTGGTATCAGGAAGATGACGACTCCGATGATTGGGACAGCGACAGCAGCTGGGATTCCAATGACAGCTGGGACAGCGGCAGTACGGATTGGGATTCGGATTGGTAATAAAAACAGCAAAACCAAAAAGGAGTAATACATATATGGAAAGCAGAAAATGTCCAAATTGTAATGCACAGCTTGAATTATCAAGATCAAAAACAACACTCGAGTGTCCTTACTGCGGCTCAAAGTTTGATATAGATGCGGAAGTCAAAGAAAAAATAGCAAAGAAAAGCAATGATTTTGACGAAAATATCTTTATAGTTGAAAGGGATTTCACTGCCTCAAGGCAAAAAAAGCAAACAGGAAGATGTATTGATACCATAATTTACTGCCTAAACGAAATCGGCACTTCCGAAGGTGTTGAAAATTATATGAGAAAAGGCCTTATAAGCGGCAGCGACACCGCAGCGGAAGGTATAAACGACAGCCTTATAAATAATGTCAGAACTCGAATCAACAACGAGCTTGAAATTGGCGAGCGCATTATTCTTTATAAGGATATGGGAATATTTTCAAAGGGTAAAGAATTTACCGTTATCACGGACAGACGCTTTATGTTTTTTACAAAGAAAAAATGCACATCCGCCTATCATAAAGATATAACCACGCTGCGTCTTTCCGATGACGGCGACTGTCCCGCATGGTACATAAATACCGACCTTGACAAACGTATTCCCGCTATGGAGACAAGCGGTCAGCTTACCGGCGCAGCAGTCGCACTTGCGTGCCTGTTCAGCTTTGAGCAGCAGCCGGAGCGCGAAAGGATAAGGCTGATATAATATGGTTACTGACCCTTGCACTTCAGCACTTCTCTAAGTAAGTAATATTTACAAAGACAACACCTGCATGGATGAAGCGATCATCTCTTGCAGGTGTTTTTGTTTATCCGATTTTGGTTTCCCTAAAAAAAGCAAGGGGCGAAAGATAGGCATTAAAAAAGGGCAAAGCGTTTATCTGCCTTGCCCTAAAAATAGTTAGGCTGCTTCTGTTTTTTGAAGAATGAGAATTACATCACGCATATCTATTTCGCTGTTATAGTCCATTTCTGCACGCTTAAGAATATCGGCAGAAAGATTTTCTGTCCCGCTTATGTGCTTTAACAATTTCGCTGCATCCACGCTGTTAACACCTCCGTCACCGTCAATATCACCTTGCTTATAAACATAAGTCAGATACATCGTTGTATATGTTGTTACGGGTCTGACACCCGATTTTGTTGTCTTTGCAAGCACAACTGTTGCTGTTTGCCCGGCGGGGACAGCTTTTTCGGGGATAACACATTTTGTTGTTGTTGAAGAAGCAATATTAGCTCCGTCTAAACTTACTTTCCATTCAGTTGAAGTAACTGATGCTGCCGAAGAAGTCTGTAAAGTTATCTCGTTGCCGTAATAAACATACTGTACCTCACCTTCATTTATCAATGGCCTGCCTATAAGATCGGTAAGCGGTTCCCATTTTGCATAAAGGATCGTATTTTGCGTTATTGCAGTGTTGAAATTAAATCTTGTTGTATATTCTCTGTCTGTGTACCAGTTATTTATATACATTTCATTATAGCAATATGGGGCAGCGGGCTTTGATGCTTTTTCACCGTATTTTACTATCTGATCATGTTCGGTATAAACGCCGCCCGTATTAAATGATACAATATATTGTCGCGGTTCCCATTGTGCAATGACCGTCATATCACCCGAAACCGTAAGTGTATCTCCGACAGAATAATAATTGCCGTTGTATAACCATTTATTGAAATAATGGCCTGTGGGCGCTGTGAACTTACACTCCGGGAAAGTAAATGTGTCACCCGTATACGCTCTGACAGCTGTCATTTCGCCGTCTGCCCCGTTTGCCTGATATGTTATGGTATGTCGGTCGGGACTGGTTATAACAATATATCCTTCTATCCCCTGAACATCACGGTCGGTTACGACCGACCCGTTGCAGGTGATCGTTGAGTTTGAGGGTATCATATAATTAAGTTTTGAATTGGAAGAAAATATCTTTCCGTTCACAATGCAGTCATATATTCTGGTCTCTCCGAGGTCGGAAAGTGTAAGTTTGGAGAAAGTACCGCCTTTTATATAAGTTTTCGTTTTTCCGTTGTAATTTGCATCTACTGCCGTTTCCACAGCACCGTTGACAAATGTGCCGTCATTTATCCTTATGGTACCGTTTGCGGAGTATGCCTTTATACAAGAATATTTACTGTCCGGTGTGCTGAAAGTACCGCCGTTTATAATAAGTTCTGTCCGGGAATAGAATTCATGATTGCTTTTCAGATAAAAGATCGCTCCCGTATCGGCAGTTATTTTCGGGGTGTTGGTAATTCCTATCTGACATTCTATCTTGCCGGTTCCCTCGCTGTCTTCAATAAACAGTTTGCCTGCTTGCAGCCAAAACATACCGGGATCGGTAGTTAAAGCTTTTCTGCTCATTGTATATCCGGCAAGATCAAGGTGCATATATGATTCATAATCAATATGGTTTCCGATAAGTATTGCATAAGTGCTGTTTGAGTTGTCTTCCGCGGATATATCGCAGCCAAGTTTGTACCACTTTTCCTTAGGCGTAGGCGATGTTGAAATATTCTCCCTGGACAAATCGGCAAATTCCTTATAATCCATAATGATATAAGGGTCGTCTTCCGTGCCGCTGCCCGAATAGGCAAATACCGCCGTATTCATCAGCATTACCGCCATTGCTGCGAATATAACGGCAAAAATCTTTTTGACATTATTCATTTTTAAGCCCCCTTTTTTGACTTTCCTTTATTCTCTGTATTTATTACTAAA
>JAGAHK010000151.1 GCA_017627115.1 Bacillota bacterium
GAAAACAGTGAGTTTTCCTGGAGAAACGACTGCCACACGCTCGATGCGAATGTGACATGGAACGGCAGAACGGTGGATGTAAGCGGCGGTTATCACGATGCGGGCGATCATGTCAAGTTCGGTCTGCCTGCGGCTTACTCGGCATCCGTGCTCGGTCTTGCCTATTACGAATATAAGGACGTTTTTGACGAACTCGGTCAGACTGCGCACTACAAGCGTATTGCAGACCGTTTTACGGATTATTTCGAGCGCTGCACCGTGCTTGATGATGACGGAAATGTGCTCACATTCTGCTATCAGGTGGGCGAAGGCGGCTCCGACCACGATTTCAAGCGCAAGCCCGAAGACCAGGAAAAAGAGCGGGGCGCACGCAAGGCGTACTTTACAAGCGACTCCGCGCCCTGTACGGACGTTGTAAGCGAAACGGCGGCTGCACTTGCGATATACAGCCTTAATTTCAATGATGCAAAGGCTTTGAAATATGCCGAAGCGCTTTTCGCCTATGCACAGAGTCACAACAAAGATAACGGCGCAGACGGTATGTGGGGATTTTACAATTCAAGCAGTTGGGAAGATGATTACGCACTTGCGGCATCAATGCTTTACCGTGCCACAAAAAAAGCAAACTACAAAACAGAGTATTATTCAAATTCAAGTGCTTACGAATGTGGCTGGCCTGCCTGCTGGGATAATGTAAAAACACTTGCGAACCTCTATTCTCCAAACGGAGAACCGCAGGGCAGCGGTCTTGCTGCACATATCAAGGATATGGCGTCCTCAAAAAAGATGTCGGACGGCTATATCCGTGTGGATACATGGGCAAGCCTTAAATACAATGCCGCTTTGCAGTTTTTGGGTCTTGCGTATGACAAAGAAGCGGGTACGGATATTTTCTCCGATTGGGCAAAGGGTCAGATGAGCTATGTTCTGGGAAATAACAACGGCAACGGCGGAAAAGGCTACTGCTTTGTTATAGGCTATAACGAAAAGACTGTCAAAGACGCACATCACCGCGCGGTATATGACAGCGAGAGTTTTCCGAATGTTAACAGACAAGCAAAACACCTGCTTTTCGGTGCGCTTGTGGGCGGTCCGAAAGAGACGGCATCGGGCTATATAGACGAAGCCTCAAACTATGAATACACAGAAGTAGGTCTTGACTATAACGCACCCCTTGTTGCTGCCGCAGCCGCACATTACTACTATGCAAAAAATAGCGGCACGGACGAAGAAAAAGCGGTGCAAAAGACTATCGACACAACAAAGATAAACGGTATAGAACTGCGCAGCCTTTCTTCCGAGATAACGACTGTAACAACATACGATATCCTGCGTTTTATACTTGGCGAAACAGATCTTGACAAAACCAAAGCAGACCTTAACAATGACGGTGAAATAGATATAAAAGATGCCATATTGTCTGTGGAATAAAACAATAGATCTTACATGGGATGTAGGTGTGTAATATGCTTTATATTATTGCGAGTTTGAACATTGTTCTGCCTGTGATTATATCGTATTTATGCTTAAAAATCAATAAAAAATACGGTTATTTCTATGCGTTTGTTTTTACACTTCTTATGCTGGGGATAATAAGTCATTTTACAATGGCAATGGAGTTTTTTGTAGGGAAATTGTTTCCGTTTGACGGACGTACCAAAATATTGGAACTATTAAAAAAAATAATTGATTATACTATAGTACTGATATTTCCCGCTTTTTTGAGTGCATTTTACCCGATTATTCATATCATACCGATTTTTATGTCGCTTTTAATGATAGGCACACAAGAAAGAAAATTCGGTAAAAAACAAGTGATTATTATAGTATTGCTTAATGTTTTATATCTTTTGTTTGCATACGGAAGCTATAGAACTGTTTGTTCGTTATTTGCACAATAGTTTTTATATAACTGTAGATACTCACATTAACCGTCCATGCCTGATGAAAAAATAAATAAACAAAAAAATCGGATAGGTCATACGCGTTATACCGTGAACCTATCCGATTATTTTTTTTGCCGTTTCCGCTATGCTTTTTCCGGAGTCCATAGCGGCTTTTTCAATATATCTGTGTGCCTGCGGTTCGGTCATGCCAAACCGTTCAATAAGCAGGCGTTTTGCCTTGTCTATTATCGCCTGTTCTTTCGGCGGACGTTTTTTGCGCCTTACGGGTACTTCGGGGCGCAGCATATCAAGGTAGAGAAGCAGGTCGCCCGAGTTGAGCGGCACCGCAAGCTTTGTCACACGGTCGCTTTCGCAGTAGGCAAGCTGCTGTGCCTTGCCTATGAGCATAATGCCGAAGCTTTCGGGTATATCCTCGAGCAGACTGTTTATATCCTCGTCATTAAAGCGGCAGCCGCAGATGATGATGCCGCTTTCGTAATAGCTTATTTTTTCTTTCAGCTCCGCCGCACTCAATGCCGCCGCGGCAATATTGAAACCGCCCGAATGTACTATCTTAATAAGCGTTTCTACAGTTTTCTTGTTTGAAAATGCAATAAAAACATCATTTCCGAGCATCACTGTCACCCCACTTGTCAAAAAAGGGGCTGCAACACCGAAAACGTCATTGTTTTCGGCATTTCAGCCCCGATGCTGAAGCTATAAAAAAACAAATTAATGATTTGCAACAGACTATCAAAATAGTAGTTATTATTATCAATTTGCGCAAATTAGATTACTTCGGATTGCAAAGTAACTTTAGCGCCGCAGGCTTAAATCCGCAGGCTGTTTGCGCCGCTGTAAGCGGCACAAATCCCGAAGGGACGGCGCGAACAATTCTGTTCGCTGCCGCTATACCGCGTTTTCGCCGAGGAGAAAAACTTGATTTTTCAAACCTTACAGGCATCAAGTGACAGCTTGCTGGCGCGCAGTATGACTGCAAAATTGGCGAAAAACCTGTTTTTCGCCAGAGGGTGGAGCTTAATGCGACACCCTC
>JAGAHK010000152.1 GCA_017627115.1 Bacillota bacterium
AACTCACGGTACAGTCGGGATAATAAATCGTTCCGTCAAAGTCATATACATTCATCATTTTTTCTCCTTTGTCGGTTTTTATTCTAATCAAATACGCACTTTGAACAGCTATCATAGTTACATAGCTGCCAAAAGTGCGTTTAAAGATATATAAAGGGCACAGTCATCCTGTGTTGTGTCAGCAAAACTCATTGACATAGGCCGGTCAACCCCTTTATCAAAACTTTACAATATTACACTCTTATTGTAGCACAAATCAACCGAATAGTCAATGCGTATTGTGTTTTGTATTCAGTTTTAAGGCCATTTGATAGGCATTTTCAAGGTCTTTTGGAAAAGCAGTTTCCCTCATCATCTTTTTGTGTTCCTCATTGAACCCACCCATATTGAATTTGCTGTAGTCCTTTGCCTGCAAGGTATCGCAGCAGGGATATATTTCCACATTTCCGTTCAGGGCGGAAAAAATGTTTTTCAGTTCAAGCGCTTTTGCACCGTACCACTTTTCGTATATATCATATGGCGCATTCATGGTAAGGATAATGCCTACATTTATTTTGCCCTTGAAATAATTTGAATAATCGTCATAAGACAAGGCACAAAAATGCAGACGTTCAATAAGTGCATGAACCTGGCTTGTGATGTCACCGAGGTAGATAGGTGATCCGATAATGAGAGTATCGGCAGCAAAAATGCGGTCTATAACAGGTGACAGATCGTCTTTCCAATAGCATTTGCACCTTTCTTTTCCTTTCAGTTTACAGATAAGGCAGGAACGGCAGCCTGTAAACGACAGATCGTAAAGGTCGATATATTCGGTCTCCGAGCCTGCCGCAGCCGCACCTTTTTGTGCAGATTTAAGCATAAGTGCAGTGTTTTGATTTTTTCGCAGACTTCCGTTAAGAATAATAGTTTTCATATTTACCTCCTGAAATGTTACTTTTACAGTGTTCTTTTATTTCTTCTTATTTCTTTGACCGATATTGCGAAATATAAAAGCGATTCACCGAATGATGTTATAAAAAATTGGCTGCGCAGCAGAGAAACAATAGAGTTTCTCGGTTTATGGGAGTCTATGCACAATCCGGATTTTAAACCCGTCGAATTCGACGGGTTTAGAATGAGTGCGGGATTGAACAGTTTTACTATGTCGCCGCAAAAATGGATACAGGGCGTAAATGCTATAGGCATAGTTTCAAAATCGGGAAGATACGGCGGAACTTATGCTCATTCGGATATTGCATTTGAATTTGCTTCTTGGGTATCGGCTGAATTTAAACTCTACATAATCAAAGACTACAAAAGGCTTAAAAGCGATGAAAACAGCCGGCTGTCATTGGGTTGGAATTTGAACAGAGAAATCTCCAAACTGAACTATCGTATACAAACCGACGCAATTATGAATAATCTTATCCCGCCGGAATTAACTTCCGCACAAATCGGATATAAATATGCCAGCGAAGCCGATCTGCTCAATGTGGCTTAATATGGTGTTACCGCAAAACAATGGAGAGATAATAACCCCGATAAAAAAGGCAATATACGGGATAATTCGGACATCAATCATTTGCTTGTCTTGGCAAATTTGGAAAGCTACAATGCAATTCTTATAGAACAAGGCAAAACGCAGGGAGAAAGACTGCAAATACTCAGAAATACAGCGGTTTCGCAGTTGACGGCATTGGAGAGGATAAATACGGACAGCATTCATAAATTAAAATGAATTACGGAATCTATCGTATATAACAGCAGTTGCAATAATACCACAACATTAAAGAAAAGCCCTCGGTTGATGAGAGGGCTTTTCAAAATATCATTGTATATACGGGACTAAAACATCATAGAATTTTTTGCTCCATTCAGCGTGGAATTTTGCCATTTGAAGCCAATCGGTCTCATTTGCAATGCTCACACCGCTAAGTGTAATAGAGATTTTAGACTATTTTACATCATCGTTTCTGTTCCACACTAATTGCGTACCAAGGCGGTTTCTATTTCTGTTTTGCGAAGATATAGCTTATCAAAAGCTTTTTTATTGGTATCTTTTTGTGTACTGCCAATTCTACTAAACCATCTACATACAGCTTACCGCTCAATTTTTGTTATAAGTTCTTATGCCAATATCGGCAAAATGGTGTAAAATTGGTGTATTTATAGTTTTTGTTGGCTTGTAACACCCGATTTAAGCGGTATTCACTGTAATAATCACATAAAATAATAATTTGTACCGTTTTAATTTTTAGCTCTCTTTTTTCTTTCTTTTGGTGTCACACCTATTTCCACTTTACCCAGTATAAATGTTATGAGCCACGCAAGCGCAAAGTAGATCAATGCTGTAGCGATAAGCGGGAAGAACGCCTCATAAGTACGGCTTCTTATAATATCACTCATTTTTGTAAGGTCCTGTATTGCAATATAGCCGACTACAGAAGTGTTTTTCAAAAGCGATATTATCTCGCCTTTATATACAGGCAAAAATCTTGTTGCTGCCTGCGGGAATATAAATTTGTAAAATGCCTGTCTTTCGGTAAATCCGAGTGCAAGCGCCGCTTCACGCTGACCCGGGTCAATAGACTCGATACCCGAGCGCATCATTTCCGAAACATAAGCCGCAAGATTGAGCGAGAAGCCGATCACAGCCACAATAACTGCATTTATTCCCGTCTTGCCGAAAACAATGTAGTAAAGTATCATCAAAAGCACAACTATAGGCGTACCCTGCAATATCCTTACATAAATTTTCGACAGCAAAACAGCAAGTCTGCTTCCCGTTCTTCTGAAAATACATATAAGGAAAGCAAGGATAGTACCGAACAATGTGGAGAACACCGTTATTATTATAGTTGTCAATATACCCTGTGCAATAAGTTTCCAGCGGTCTTCTCTTATAAAGTTCTTTTCAAAACTATTCTTTAATTTTTTAAAGAATCCCGTTTTTTCCGTTATCTCTTTATCCTGCTCTGCTGCCGAAGCGGCTGTCGCAAGATCACTGCTTCTTACCGCAAGTACTATACCGCCGTTGTAGAACGGTTCGCTGAAAAGTACGCTTTCCGCACGTTCTGGTGTTATAGCAAGCGAAGATACACACATATCATACTTGCCCGAAACAAGCCCGGGTACGCTTGCCGAAAAATCAACATCCTCAATATCCATTGAATATCCGTATTCTTTACAGAATTTTACTGCAAGTGCCATAGCGTATCCCACATATTTACCGTCTTTTATATAAGAAAACGGTGTATCCGTGGAATTCGTGACAACTTTCAGCTTTTCGGGATTGTTTTCTATTTCGGAAAAATCAACTACTTTTTTGCTCTCGTCGGTACCGAACCATATTGTATTCAACTCTTCAAGAGTTCCGTCCGCCTTGCACTTTTCCAGAAATTCGTTGAATTCCGCACACAATTTTTTCGATTTTTCCGTATCCTTTTGAAAAGCAAAAGCATAATCATCGGGGTCTATCATTTCTTTTATATAGTCGATCTGCGGCTGCTCTGTATGCATAGTGCGCAGCGCAGGCTCGTCACCCACATATCCGTCTATAAGCCCCTGATCCAATGCCGCATTGATATCGCTGTAGCTGTTGTAATACAAAAATTCGCTGTCGGGGAAGTTTTTAAGTGTCGGTTCTTCAAAACTTGTACCTGTGATTATACCGATCTTCTTGCCGTTGTAATCACGCCAATCCACAGTTTTTTTTGCACTTTCCGTCACATTCTCCATATTGGCAATATCTGCCTTTCTTACAGCTATTACCGCACCGCCCAGATAATTCGGTTCGGAAAAATACACACTTTGCGAACGTTCTTCGGTTATGGTCATACAGCTTGCGGCAAAGTCGCACATACCCGACTGCACCGAATTTATAAGCGCCTCGAAATTCATATCTACAAGTTCAAGTCCATAACCGTGTTCCTTACAAAATCTGTACGCAATATCAACATCATATCCGACTATACGACCGTCTTTCATATATACAAACGGCGGATTTACCGACTGCAGCGCCATTTTTAAGGTGCCGTTTTCTGCACTAAGTTCATTAAGCGGGGGCAATATCTGCTTATCTTTATCGTTACCGAACCATGTACTGTCTATTTCGGCTAAAGTTCCGTCCGCTTTCAGTTTTTTGATATATTCACTGAATTTATCACAAAGCTCTTTTCCCTCCGTAGTTTTTGCAAAACAATATCCGTATGAATATTCATCCATATATTCTTTTATATAGGCTAATTCGGGATTTTCGATCTCCATATATCTGATAACGGGTTCATCCGTGGCAAATGCATCGATCGCATTTCCCGAAAGAGCAGTCACAATATCGGGGTATCCGTTAAAATAGCAAATCTCCGAGTCGGGAATCTTCTCTTTTACCATTACATCTAATATCATGCCCGTACAAACGCCGATTTTCTTACCCGCATAGTCGGTATAACTTAAAGTCTTTGACGAATTGCCATCCGATTGATTTGCAATGTCCTCAGTTCTTACCGCAAGGGCTATACCGCCATGATATACAGGCTCGGAAAAACAAACAGCTTCTTTTCTTTCTTCCGTGACCGTAATATTGCTTGCTCCTATATCATATATGCCTGTTGATATGCCCAAAAGACCTGCTACTATCTTAACCTGATCGAAATTGGGTTTATAGCCGTATTTACGGCTGAACATATATATAAGTTCAACGGCATAACCTTTAAGCTCGTTATCTCCCGCTACATAACAAAACGGCACATCTGTAGAAACAACAAAAACGTTTATATTGCCGTTTTCTCCTGTAATACCCGAAGAATCCAAGGTTTTTACAGATTCATCGTCACCGAACCATTTATTTTTCATTTTGTCCAGTTCGCCGCTTTTTTTCAATTCCGCAAGCATTTCGTTGAACTGTTCCTGCAGGGTCGCACCTTTTTCGGTTTCTTTCTGGAAGGCAAAAGCGTATTCATCCTCTTTTATGACCTTTTTGATATAATCAACATCGGGATGTTCCTTTACCGCCATTCTCAGCACGGGTTCATCGTGAACAAAGCAATCTATCTTGTTTTGTGAAAGTGCCAACATAAGATCGCTCAATGTGTCATAATAAGAATATTCACTGTCGGGAAGATATTTCAGCGTATTCTCCTCAAGAGATGAACCCGTAAGTATGCCCACCCTTTTGCCTATATAATCTTCATAAGTTACCTCTTTATTCGCCTGCACCTGTGTCTGCTCGGGCTGTTGTGTATTTTTCGTATCATTGCCTTTACGAGTTACCATCAAACCTATCCCCACACAGATAAGAACCAGCACGGCAATTATTATCGCATCTATTTTCTTTGTGTTTTTTCTGCTCATTACAATACACCTCCTATGCGAATATTAAAGTCAACCTGTTCACACTGTCATATTCATAACTGCTCTCGGCGGTAAGTTTTTTGACTATCATCATAGAAACTTCATCGCCTTCCTCAAACGGATCGAACTTTTCGCCGTTATATGTGATCATCATTTTGGCTCTGCCCGATACCTCGGAATAATCTATCTCTGCTTTCATATCAAAAACAGTTTCCATCCTCGGAATAATGTTGGTCATAACAAGTTCTTCAAAAACAAGCTGGATATTCTTTGCCGTTTTTTCCGTTATAAGGTTTTCTTTACAGAACTGTTCTATTGCAGCCATAGTACCAATAAAGTCAAATTCTTTTGAATTTATCTCGACAGAATAATTTTTAAGTCTGCGTATGAATATCTTGGTTTTTTCCTTTTGAGGAGCTTCAAATATCTGCTGCGGTGTACCGTCCTCGTAAATACCGCCTTCGTCCATATAAAACACTCTGGTGGAAACATCTCTTGCAAAACGCATTTCATGCGTAACTATCATCATAGTCATACCTTCATTCGCAAGAT
>JAGAHK010000153.1 GCA_017627115.1 Bacillota bacterium
ACAAAAATATTTCAGCAAAATTTTGTTAATGTTTCAGTTATGTTACAGTGACATTTTTTTGTCCAAACACATAGCATAGATTATTAACACAATATTAAAATAAATTATTTTCTCACATTTTATTGACATTATTCGTCATTTCATATAAAATTAATGTAAGAATTTGCGGATAATGCCCGTAAATAAACAAAGAAGGTATTATTATGGCTAATATAAAAAAACCTGTGATCAAAAGACCGAATATTTCTGTTCAGAAGTACCGCAGAAATCTTATTATAATATTCATAAGCGCAGTTTTCCTGCTTGATATCGTGCTTACATCGGGCATATCATATTACGCAGGCAAAACAATGAACAAAAAGATCTCTATGCTTATGAATGCCAACACGTACCAACAGGCAATGAATGTTGACAGCTATTTTTCGACCGTTAAGGACACCGTGTCGCTGTTCTTTTCCGACAAAGTCTACTATGAGTATGATGCCACAAAGGAAATGAGCGATATAGAACGTCTTGAAGCCGAAAATATCATACTTGAGCGAATACAAAATCTCGGCGTGCTTGAAAACTTTGCAGACTTTGGTGTTATTTACGCCAACAACAGCACTATCGGCTGGATATCAGAGGGTATGTTTGAAATGCTTGCAAACGATGAAATGTACACATTTTTCAGTTCAAACATCACCGACAGCAAAACCGAATCGGGCTGGTTCTGTACACAGAAAAACAATTACGACCGTATATATTACGTTAAAAGAATAAATGAAAATGCCGTGCTTGTCGCATCCATTTTCAGCAATGAACTTTCTTCCATTTTCAATGCTCCCGACGAATTAAAGGGCATGGACATACGCCTTGTGGATGATGACAAAAACGTTATTTACTCGGTAAATTCCGACGAGATAGGCAAACCTCTCGATCCGAAGATAGAAAAGCTTGTTTATTCGGGTTCATCGGTATCCGATAATGAAAATATCGTTTCATCACTGTTTTTTGATATAAACGATTGGTGTATCATCTGCTCTCTCCCCGAAAGCATAATTTCCGAAGATATAACCAATCTTAAAATGTTTGCGCACATATTTGCATTACTGATGATGATCATCGTCGGCATCGCAGGCTATATTGGTCTGTATCGTGCTTCCAACCCTCTTAGCGAGCTTGTTTCAAGCCTTGCAGACAAGGCAGAACACGACCAGCTCACAGGTGTTTTGAACAAAATATCGTTCAAAACAGCCACCGAAGCCCTGCAGCAGAAAGAGCCGACAAAAACCACATCGGTTTTTATTATGCTTGATATGGATAATTTTAAACTTGTTAATGATACACTCGGACATACAACGGGCGATGATATTCTTTCAAGCTTCGCAAAGCTTGTCAGGCAGCTTTTTGAATCGGAATATATCATCGGCAGACTCGGCGGTGATGAATTTGCATTATTTACGCTGACAGAAGAAGCCGATAAAGAAGCGCTGAAAACCACTATCGCAAAACATCTTGAAGTTCTGCGCACGGAGTTTTTAAAACAGTATAAAGAATATAACGAAAGCTGCGGTCTTTCTTTGAGCGCAGGCGCATATATAAGCACAGATAAAGATATCAGCTTTGATACCATGTACAAAACAGCGGATAATGCGCTGTACGATTCAAAGAACATGGGTAAAAATACTTACACCGTAAAGTAAAAACAGAAGGTGATCCAGGATGAAATCCCACAAGAAAACAAAAGCCTTTACAGCCGCACTGCTCGCCGCAGTGCTGACCGCTTGTTCAAACATTCATGTTGTAAACTATAAAGCTTCTGTTGCAGAAGAAGTGCCCATAAGCTTTTCATGGTGGGGCAACGACGGAAGAATAACATACACAATGGCGGGTGTAAAGCTTTTTCAGGAGCTTAACCCCGATATAAAAGTAAAATGCAAATACGGCGTATGGACGGGATACAGTAAAAGACAGAATATTTATATGCTTTCGCATGACGAGCCCGATGTTATGCAGATAAATTTTGACTGGATAAAGAAATATTCACCCGACGGCGAGGGTTTTTATGACCTTTATCAGCTCAACGACCTTATCGACCTGACCAATTTTTCCGAAAGCGACCTGAACTACGGCGAAGTCAACGGTAAGCTGAACGCTATTCCCATAGCACTGAATGCTCACTCGATTTTTATAAACAAGGATATTTACAGCAAATACGGACTTGATATCCCGAAAACATGGGAGGATTACTTCCATGCGGGTGATGTGATGAGCAAGGATAATATCTACCCGATAAGTATGGGCGACAAGCCTTTGTTCTTTTTCATTATTTCATATTTTGAACAGACTACGGGCAAAAAAATGTGTAATGATAAAGGTGAGCTTACCGTTACAAAAGACGATATAAAATATATGCTTGAATTCTATAAAAAACTGTACGACAGAAAAGTACTTATGCCTGTACAGGATTCTGACTTTGCATCGTTCGCAACGGGCGGTTCAGCCGCAACAATGCGTTGGATAAGCGGTTCACAGTCTCTTTTCAACGGGCTTTTCAAAGAGATGCCCGAGATAGTTGTAGCGCCCTATCCCACTGTAAACGGTGATATGGATACGACCGAAAACCTCGGCTGGTATGTAAAACCTGCGACATTGTATGCAATAAGCAACAAAACGGAGCATCCGGACGCTGCGGCAAAACTTGTCAATTATCTGCTTAACAGCAGTGAAATGGCATCGCTGCAAAAGACCGAAAAAGGCATACCTATCAGTCAGAACGCAATAAACACCCTCAAAGAAAAGGGCGAGCTTGACAATATAGATTTTACCGCTACCGAGCAAATGCTCAACAAAGGCAGCAAAATGACCCTGATACCGTCTGTTCTTGAAAAGGAGAATGTATACCAGGGCTTCTACAACAATGCCGCGTACTACATTTACGGCGAATACAGCATAGATCAGACTGCCGACATAATTTACGATAAATTCTATAAAGAATAAGTATCATCCGCATAATAAAAAGCAAAAGAGCCAACGCATTAAGATATGCCGCGGCTCTTTTTTAATAGAAACGCACAAAAAAAGACCGCCGATAAACAGCGGTCTTTGTGTTTTTAAAAATATCAGTTGCAGATAGTTTCTTCTGTCTGCTTGTCGAAAAGATGCATTCTGTTAACGTCAAATGCAACATTGATAACATCACCGATCCTAGCCTGGCTTCTGGAGTTAACGCGAGCTGTGATGGACTGACCTGCGATGATAAGGAAGAGGTTTGTCTCTGCACCGAGAAGTTCGGTAACTTCAACATGAGCTTCAACAACACTTTCGGGAGAAGCGCTGATGAAGATATCTTCGTCATGAACATCCTCGGGTCTGATACCCATGATGATGTCCTTATCAACATAACTGCCCTCAATAAGAGCTTTTGTCTTTGCTTCGGGAAGCTTAACTCTGTATTCACCGAATGCTACCATAACATCGGGGCCAACCTGAACAACCTTTGCATCAATAAAGTTCATCTGAGGTGAACAGATGAAACCTGCAACAAAAAGGTTTTGAGGCTTGTTGTAAAGGTTCTGAGGTGTATCGACCTGCTGGATGATACCGTCCTTAAGAACAACGATACGTGTACCAAGTGTCATAGCCTCTGTCTGGTCATGTGTAACGTAGATGAATGTTGTCTGTAATCTGTGATGAAGTTTGGAGATCTCGGATCTCATCTGTACTCTCAGTTTAGCATCAAGGTTTGAAAGAGGCTCATCCATAAGGAAAACCTTAGGTTCACGCACGATAGCACGACCCATGGCAACACGCTGACGCTGACCGCCTGACAAAGCCTTGGGCTTTCTGTCAAGAAGATGCTCGATATCAAGGATCTTTGCAGCTTCGTGAACTCTCTTGTTGATCTCGTCCTTAGGAACCTTACGGAGCTTAAGACCGAAAGCCATGTTATCATAAACT
>JAGAHK010000154.1 GCA_017627115.1 Bacillota bacterium
AAATAGTGCCGGGCATATTCACAAGCCGTGTGGACACGGTTGAAAACGGCACACTTACAACTTACGACATCAGGGTCACAAGACCGAACAAGGAGCCTGCCATCGACGCTGCGGCAATGCACTCGCTTGAACACATTATTGCGACCTATCTTCGCAACGACCCCGATTGGAAAAACGAGATAATCTATTGGGGTCCCATGGGTTGTCTGACAGGCTTTTACCTTATACTTAAAGGCAATCGTCCGCCCCGTGACATTTACGATCTGATACTTCGCGCATTCAGATCTGTTGACACCGCCGAGAGTGTTCCCGGTGCTTCACCCGAAAACTGCGGTCATTACCTTATGCACGATCTCGATATGGCAAAGTGGTATGCCGCAAGATTTGCAGACTTCCTTGAAGCAAACTCCGATAAGCCCGAGACCTTTGAATATCCAAAGACAGAACGTCTTGTAACGGAAGACGGACAGCAATTTTACGATTCGTAAAACAGTAAAACAGACTCATTCCCTTTATATTGCATTATATCGTGATAAAGGGTTGAGTCTGTTTTGTTTTTATGTTATAATCAAAGAATAGATATGTGGAATAATGGGGAGGTGCCAATATGAAACCAAAAGGGTTATTAACTGCGTTTGCGGCTATGATACTTGCGGATGCTCTTCTTTTCGGGGCTTGTTTTGCAATTGACAGTGTAAACAACATCTCATCGGGAATAAAGGCTTATGAATTGACTTTGAAGCCCGAAAAAGCAGATGCGCAGCAAATAAATACGCTGACCGATTGCGATTGGCATCTGCTTAATGATAAAACGGGAACTACTGTGTTTCAGACTGCATATGCGTACTATAACAGACCTTATTCGTACTATTGCGAACTGCATAAGGACAACACGCTTGAGGTATGGTATCGCCTGACAGCAAACAGTGTGGGCGGCGGTACGAAAGATGAATCCACAATATTTTTTTTCGACACATCGAACCCCGTGCTGCATAAAACGGTGACTGTTGATAAGGAAACAAAGCGTGAACTTCTGCAAAAAGCAAAGGCTGCAAGATGTACATCGGGCAGATGTCCGCTGAACAAGAGAATAGTTGTTTGTGACGGCACTTACAGAACACTCTATTACAAAAATGCCTTGTATTCGGTTAATTATTATAAAGAAGATGAGATATATAACGACCATAAGGAACTCTGGGAATTCGGAGTTTGTCTTGATGAGTTTCTTGAAAAGAATGTGTTTGAATAAACGGGTAGGATAAGGGATAATAACGAAATATTTGAGTTTTCCTGTTTATAGCCAATAATCATACATTCAAGGAATACATCAAGGAAAAAACATGGAAACTCAAAGAAAAACAGGGAAATTCAAAGAAATAATTTTTCTTTACATATCGTTGAAAAAGTATTATAATTAAAGAATATACCACTTTTTGCTATTGAATTTAATTTTATCTTGAAGGTGATTTTTATGCAGGATAGCTTACAGCAGCAGCGTATGAAGGAAAAGAGCGAAAACCTTTATGCACAGCTTATGGCGGAAATAAAAAAATATCATCCGAGTGACGACTACTCTATGGTGGAGCAGGCATATCGGCTTGCCTATGAGGCGCACAAGGAACAGTACCGCAAATCGGGCGAGCCTTATATCATCCATCCGCTTTCTGTCGCTATTATCCTTGCGGAGCTGGAGCTTGATATGGAGAGCATCGTTGCGGGCATACTGCACGATGTTGTCGAGGATACCGAGTATTCGCTGGAGGATATTGCGCGTATGTTCAATGATGATGTTGCGCTGCTTGTTGACGGCGTGACCAAGCTTGAAAAAATACGCTTTACCTCAAAGGAGGAATTCCAGGCGGAAAACTACCGCAAGATGTTCCTTTCTATGGCAAAGGATATCCGCGTTATCCTTATAAAAGTTGCCGACCGACTGCATAATATGCGCACGCTTAAATATATGCGTGCCGAAAAGCAAAAGGAGATAGCGCAGGAAACGCTGAATATCTATGCGCCGCTTGCGGACAGACTCGGTATATCGAAAATCAAGGTGGAGCTTGAAGACCTTTGTTTAAGATACCTTGAACCCGATGCCTACTATGACCTTGTGGATAAGATAAACCGCAAAAATTCCGAGAGAGAAGCTTTTGTCAAGGCCATAGTCGAGGAGATAAAAAAAGGCTGTGACGCACACGGCATAAAGTGCGAAGTTTACGGCAGACCGAAGCATTTTTTCAGTATATACAAAAAAATGCACAACAAGAACAAAACGATAGACCAGATATTCGATATATTTGCGGTCAGGATAATGGTGGATACGGTCGCGGACTGTTACGGCGCACTCGGGGTTGTGCATGAAATGTACAAACCGCTGCCCGGACGTTTCAAGGACTATATCTCCATGCCCAAAGCAAACCGTTATCAGTCGCTGCATAATACAATGATAGGTCCCGAGGGTACGCCCTTTGAGGTGCAGATAAGAACGTGGGAGATGCACCGCATTGCCGAATACGGTATCGCCGCACATTGGAAATACAAGGCGGGCAAGACAGACGGCAAGGAAAACAGCGAGGATGAAAAGCTCACATGGCTGCGCCAGATGCTTGAATGGCAGAAAGAAATGTCCGACAATAAGGAATTTCTTGATACAATGAAAACAGACCTTGATGCTTTCAGCGACAATGTTTACTGTTTCAGTCCGCGCGGTGATGTCATCAGCCTGCTTGAAGGCGCCTGTCCCGTGGATTTTGCGTATATGATACACTCCGCTGTCGGCAATACTATGGTCGGCGCAAGAGCCAACGGTCATATCGTAAATTTGAATTATAAAATTCAAAACGGCGATATTATAGAAATAATAACATCGCAGAACTCAAAAGGCCCGAGCAGGGACTGGCTCAACTTTGTCAAAACGCCGCAGGCAAGGGCAAAAATAAACCAATGGTACAAGAAGATAAACAAGGAGGACAATATCCTCCGCGGCAAAGAGCTTCTTGAAAAGGATGCAAGGAAGAAAAATATCAACCTTTCCGAAGTACTCACGCAGGAGGGTATGGACTCGGTTATGGAGCGTTACAGCTTCCGCAGCTGGGATACCCTGTGCGCGGCTATAGGTCATGGCAGCCTGAAAGAAGCGCAGGTGCTCAACAAGCTTGTCGAATACCATGCCGAATATCTCAAACGTCACAAAACGGCGGAAGAACTGCTTGCCGAGCGTGACGAGAAGATACAGGCGCAGATGGAGGCGAATGCTCATGCCGCAGAAAATGCAGGCGGCAGAAGAGCGGGCAGCGGCATAACCGTAAAGGGTGTCGGGGATATAGATGTGCGCTTTTCAAAGTGCTGTACACCTGTGCCGGGTGACGAGATAGTCGGTTTTGTCACAAGGGGCAGGGGTGTTTCGATACACCGTACAGACTGCATAAATATAATAAACCTTACCTCGGACGACCGCAGCCGTCTTATCGAGGCGACATGGAACGTATCGCCCGAGCAGAGAAGCTACTACACCTCCGAGATACGCATTATCGGCCGTGACCGCGACCGTTTCCTTATGGATATACTTAAAGTTGTTGCGGACGAGGGTATTGCAGTTAAGAGTGCGGGCGCAAGGGCAAGCAAAAAGGATACTGCCGTTGCGGAACTTATAATCTCTATCTCGGGCAGGGATCAGCTTGATATCCTGTGCAAGAAGATATACAATATCGAGGGTGTAGAGACGATAGAGAGAGTTACAACTTAAAATGGGGATTTAAAAAGGAGAGGCAAAATGTTTATCATTTATATTATCAATATCGTATCAATAGCTGTGTTTGTGGGGCTTTCGATAATGCTTCTGCAAAAGGCGGCAAAAAGAAAAAGCGCACTTATGCACTATTTTATACCGTGCAGCGGCTGCGGCAGAAAAACGCATATGACTTTCGGCTTTTTTAACCTTGCGGCTTTTACAAGCGACATAAAGGCAAAATGCCTGCTCGACAAAAGCCACACGGCGGTGCTTGACAAAGGCAAATACAAGGAAACGGGCGAGATAAGAACTTCGTTTTGCTGGTATATTTTTCTTGCGATAATTGCCGTGATCGTTTTCATATTCTTTGTCGGCAATGGTATGCTTTTTATTATGGAGATAATGCCCGGCAAAAGCATTATGCTTGTTCTGATGCTTCTTTCGGCAATATTTATGCTGTTTTCGCTTATATATTATTACTATTGCCGCAGTATGCAGACAGTGGGCTTTTGTTTTAACGAGGTCGTAACGGAACACACGGGCAAAGTTATGCACGTAAACGGCAAAGAAGCTGCCGTGCAGATAGGCGATGCAACGATAAATGGTGTTGTTTTCTCCAAATTCCGCGGCTACGACAAAGCGGGTGAGGTAAAGATATATGTTACACTGCCCGATGTTACGCCCAAAGAGTCCGAGGTAATGCAGGCAGCCGTTGAGTATAACGCAAACACAAAAATGAGCGTTATCAGCGGTATTCTTGATGTGAAAAATGCTCTTATCCATTCGGCAATAGATTTTATGATAGATCCGTATAAGGCGGAAGCGGCAGCGGAACTTGACGGAAAGTATGTCAGGGTAGTTGTGCCGCAGATAGGTATGGATATAAGAAGAAAATAATAAAAATAAAAACAAGCAGGTGATACAAATGAGGATAGTTTTGCAGCGTGTTAAATATGCGCGCGTAAATGTTGATGATGAGTGTGTCGGCAGTATCGGCCGCGGCGTGCTTGCGCTTGTGGGTATAAACACGGGCGATGACATCAAAGTTATTGACAATATGCTTAAAAAAATGTCGAGCCTGCGTATTTTTGAAGATGAGGATGACAAAATGAATCTTTCCGCTGCCGATATTGGCGGCGGCATTTTGCTTATACCCAATTTTACGATATACGCAGATGCAAGAAAAGGTACTCGCCCGAGTTTTGCCATGGGCGCAAAGCCCGACGAGGCAAAAGAAGTGTTTGAACTGATGGTAAAAAGGGCGAAAGAAACGCTTACGACAGATGTACAAAGCGGTATTTTTCAGGCGGATATGAAAGTCGAGCTTCTGAACGACGGTCCCGTTACTATACTGCTTGACAGCGATAAATTATTCTAAGGGTGATAAAATGAGAGTTAAGGGGCTTACGGTCGGCGAATTATCGACCAACTGTTACATAATCATAGACGAAGAGACAAACGCTGCGTGCATAATCGACCCCGGCGACAATGCCGCGCGCATTTACGGCGCAGTTAAAGACGGCGGCTTCAAAGTGGAGATGATAGTGCTTACACACTGCCATTTCGACCATTTTCTTGCTGCTTCCGCACTTAAGGAACTGCTGGGCGGCGTGCCCGTTATCATACCCGAAAAGGATAAAGAACTTGCCAAAAACCCTGTTTATAACCTGTCTTTGACTATGGGCGGCTCGCCCGAGACCCTTGACTACGACAGGACGGTAGGGCAGGGCGATATATTGAAATTCGGCGGTCTTGAAATGAAAGTTATCGAGACCCCCGGGCATACACCCGGCGGCTGCTGCTATTATTTTGAAAACGAACATCTGCTTGTTGCAGGCGATACTATATTTTTTATGAGTGTCGGCAGAAGCGATTTTCCGCTTTCGGACGGACACGCACTCAATGACAGCATAAAAAACAAGCTCTTTGCACTTCCCGATGATACACAGGTACTGACGGGACACGGAAACGCAACGAGCATAGGCTTTGAAAAACAGAGAAATCCTTATATTTATTGAAAATTATGAACTATATTTTACACAATCACAACCATGTGGATGACATTGTTACCACGATAATGATGTTTTATCCCAACGAAAAATACAATCTTATAAATTTCCCCGAGGGGCTTACTGTTTTAAGTGCGCTCAATGACAGAAAGGCATTTGCGGCATTTTATGACGGAGTGGAGGAAAAGGCGAGTTTTGAGCTTGATACCGACCCCGAAAACGAAAAGAGTGTGCGTTATGCCCTGCGTGTTGCGGTGTACCGCTGTCTTATGCAGGTACGTCCCATAAAGGCGCCGTGGGGTGTGCTCACGGGCGTAAGACCTGCCAAGATAGTGTGGAATATGTGGGATATGGGCTGCAAGGACAAGGAAATAGCCGAAACTTTGCGCCGTGATTATCTTGTTACGGACGAAAAAATACGCCTTGCAATGGCTGTTGCCAAAAGCGAGCGCGGCATTGTGGAAAACGGCATAGGAAAGATAGGCATATATATCGGCATACCGTTTTGCCCCACACGCTGTCTTTACTGTTCGTTCACTTCCTATCCGCTGGACAAGTACCGCGATAAGGTAGATATGTATCTTGATGCACTTGAAAAGGAAATGCGCTTTATGGCGCCGACCCTTGCAAAAAAAACTGTCGAAAGCGTTTATATAGGCGGCGGAACGCCCACTTCGATAAACGAAAAACAGCTTGACAGGCTGCTGTGTATGGTTGAAAAATACATAGGCTCCTGTGAGGAACTCACCGTTGAGGCTGGCAGACCCGATACGGTCACGGTTGAAAAACTGCGGCTTTTAAAGCAGCATAATGTCAGCCGTATCTCGATAAATCCGCAGACTCTTAATGACGAGACTCTCGTACTTATAGGCAGGCGGCACACGGTCGACGAGTTTTACCGTGCTTTTGAGCTTGCGCGGCAGACGGGGCATGACCATATAAATACTGATATTATTTTAGGCTTGCCCGGGGAAACGGAAGAACACGTTATGCGTACAATGGACGGGCTTGAAAAGCTGTCGCCCGAGAGCATAACCGTGCATACGCTTGCGGTAAAGCGTGCTTCAAGGCTGAAAGAAACTCTCGAACAGTACGATATGACGGACTTTGACCGCATGGAAAATATGATACATATAACAGCCGAAAGAACGGCGGCTATGGGGCTGCACCCGTATTATATGTACCGTCAGAAAAATATGATAGGCAATTTTGAAAACGTAGGCTACTGCAAGCCCGACTGTGCTTGTATTTACAACGTGCAGATAATGGAGGAGCGGCAGAGCATAATAGCATTCGGCGCAGGAGGTTCCACAAAGACCGTAAGCCCCGACGGCGAGCGCATAGAACGAATTTTCAATGTGAAAAGCGTTGATGACTATATATCAAGAATTGATGAAATGCTTGAAAGAAAGGAAATTTTAAAAGATGAGTGAAAAGACGACACCGAGGATAATGCCGGGCTTTATGGAGCTGCTTCCGCCCGACCAGATAATGTTCAACAAAATTTATGATACCATACGCGAAGTGTATGAGAGTTTCGGCTTCCTGCCGCTCGATACGCCTGTGCTGGAGCTTTCGGAAGTCCTGCTTGCAAAGGCAGGCGGCGAGACCGAAAAGCAGATATACCGCTTTAATAAGGGCGATACGGACATTGCAATGCGCTTTGACCTTACCGTACCGCTTGCGCGTTATGTTGCACAGCACGCAGGCGAGTTGACTTTCCCGTTCAAGCGCTATCAGATGAGCAAGGTGTACAGGGGCGAAAGACCGCAGAAAGGCCGCTTCCGTGAGTTTTATCAGTGCGATATAGATATTATCGGCAATGAGGAGCTTCCTCTTATTCACGATGCGGAGATACCTGCCGTTATCTACAATATCTTCAAAAAGCTTGATTTCGGGAAATTCACTATAAGACTTAACAACCGCAAGGTGCTTAACGGCTTTTTCAGCGAGCTTGGGCTTGCGGACAATGTTGCCGATATTCTGCGCGTTATCGACAAGATAGACAAGATAGGCGCGGAAAAGGTGCTTGCGGAGCTTGCGGAATACGGCGCAGACGGCGAAAAGGGCGAAAAGATACTTTCTTTTATCACCGCTTCGGGCAGTACTGACGAGAAAATAGCTTATTTAAAGAGTTTGAACATAGAAAACGAGAATTTCAAAGAAGGCACTTCGGAGCTTGAACAGGTTGCGGGATATATGCGTATGTTCGGCATAGAGGACGATTATTTCACTATCGACCTGACTATTGCGCGCGGTCTCGATTACTATACGGGTACGGTTTACGAGACTGTTCTTGACGATTACAGAAATCTGGGCAGTGTATGTTCGGGCGGTCGTTACGACAACCTTACGGGCTTCTATACAAAGCAGAAAATGCCCGGTATAGGTATTTCCATAGGCTTGACAAGACTGTTTTCACAGCTTAAAAACGCAGAACTTATCAAGCCCGAAAGCAATACCGTTGTGAAAGCGCTTGTTGCGCCTATGGGGGTTGATATGAAATACCCGCTTGAAATTGCAGAAAAACTGCGCAGTGCGGGCATACCCACAGAGGTTTATTATCAGGACAAGGGATTCAAACACAAGATGAAGTATGCCAACAAAATGGGCATACCCTACGTTGTTATTATCGGCGAGGATGAGCTGAAAGACGGAAATGTGACCGTAAAGAATATGGAAACGGGCGAACAAAAGACCGTTAAGGCGGAAGAAATTTTGGACGAGGTAAAATAATGCTCGAAATAACCGACTATATGACAGTTGAGGAAATAATGGACAAACTGTACCATGAGTACGGGGAAGAATTCAATTGGCATATGATACCCTTTTCACAAGCATCAAGAGGTCATTTTATTGAAGAGTTAAAGAAGGAACTCGGCGAGGATAACGATTTTTTTGAAACCGATGTTTATGCAGTGGCAAAATGCGATTCAAACGATGATGTTCTCTACGGTACGGATATAGCAAATGAACCATGGAGGATATATCACCTTACTTATTCATCAATAAATAGAGACGGATTCCCGAAATATATAGGGTTTGCAAGCAGAAAAGAGGCAATGGAATATATTCGGGACGAGTTTGAGAGAGAGTATGCTTCATGCAAATGAGCAAATTTCAAAAATTGCACAATAAGACCTATAAATTATCGTTTAACGGAGCATTGTCGTTATCGTAAACCCCTCCACCACGCTGCGCGCGGTCCCCCTCCCCTGATCGCTACGCTAAAGGGGAGGCAAGGGCCTGCGGCGCTGATTACCTTAAATAAGCCAAAGCGTTGCATTAGTCTTGCCCTCCCTTTTTTCAGGGAGGGAAGACAAACGCTTGCGTTTGGCGGGAGGGTTTAGCGCCTGCCCACGTTGATTTTTCACAACCGCACGGAACGACACACACCGATATACACCGGCACAGGGTCGTTCCCTACAGCCCCTGTGCAGTAGTTAAACTTTACCACTAAAGCAGAGGCAACAGTGGAATTGGGTAAGTAAGCAAATTTTTGAAACCCAAAAAATTTGCCCTTGAACAAAATTCCACTGAAAACATCCTCGCAATCGCAACAACACGGCAAAAAACTAATGCAAAGATAACATAACTTCGGCAATGTTTTTCCTGCGCTTTTTCTAAAAAAGCGCGCGGGGTTTGGGGCAGCGCCCCAAGAACGATAAACGATAATTTACAAGCTCACATCTATTATAACTATGAAAAAATCAAACACAAAAGAGGAGGTAATCGAATGAAAAAAAGGATATTTA
>JAGAHK010000155.1 GCA_017627115.1 Bacillota bacterium
ATAGTAAAGGACATTTTTAAATGTCGTTTACTATAAAATTTTTTATAAAAAATCTGCCTTGTACCTATTGATTTTATCTATTGGTTTATGATAATATAAAGATATATAGACACGACTAACTTATTAAGAAGGTGCAGCAATGGAAAAGAATTATCAACAAGACGAAAAATGGAGAAAACAGCCGCTTTCTGCAGTTTTATTCTGCATTATCGGCGCACTTATAAATATTGCGGGTTCTTCTATTGCCGTTCGCTTTAAGCTGCCTGTTTTTCTTGACAGTATCGGCACTATACTGACCGCAGCTTTTGGAGGTTATCTGCCGGGTATTGCTGTTGGTTACCTTACCAATGTTATAAACGGCATTTCCGACATAACTAATGCTTATTATGCCGTTATCAACGTGCTTCTTGCTGTTCTTGCGGCATTTTTTGAAAAAAAGGGCTATTTCAAAAAAATTAGCACCACTGTTTTTGCTATACTGTGCTTTGCAGTTGTCGGCGGCGGTCTCGGCTCGATACTTACATATTATATTTACGGTTTCAATATTGGCGAAGGTATTTCTGCGCCATTTGCGACCTACATTTATGATAATCTGATACACAGCATTTTCTTTGCACAGCTCTTGGCGGATATGGCTATAGATGTTATCGACAAAACCATAACCGTTGTTATAGTACTTATCATTATGCACCTGATACCGAAAAGTCTCCGTCCGCTCATACATTTTTACGGCTGGCAGCAGACTCCTCTTTCCGATGATGAAAGAGCAAAGGTAAGCTCACAGAACACGCGCGGTCTTTCGTTACAGCACAAAATAATGATAATAATAAGTGCCGCTATTCTTTTTATCGCTTCGTGTACGGTAGGCATAAGCTTTGTGCTCTATCATAAGGCAATTATAGCCGAATATTCCTCTACTTGCGAGAGCGTTGCTGCGCTTGCGGTTTCGGTAGTGGACGGCAACCGTGTTGACGAATTTCTCGAAAAAGGCACGGATGCACACGGCTACGGTCAGACACTCGAACGCCTTTATGCAATAAAAAAAGCAAACGATCATATCAAATTTCTTTATGTTTACAAAATAGAGGAAAACGGCTGTACGGTCGTCTTTGACCTTGAAAGCAAGGACGAGAACGGCAATGTGATTGAACCGTCATCACCCGGTGATAAGATAGATTTTGACCCTACTTTTATGAAGTATGTGCCAAAGCTTTTACGGGGCGAGGAAATACCTGCCGTTATTTCAAATGACTCTTACGGCTGGCTGCTTACTTTTTACAAGCCTGTTTATGACAGATATAACAACTGCGTTTGCTATGCCGCGGCAGATATTTCAATGAACCATATCACGCTTGATGAGATAAGTTTTCTTGTAAGGAGCGTTTCGCTGTTTTTTGCATTCTACTTTCTTATTATTGCCATAGGCCTATGGCTTGCGGAATATAACGTAATTTTGCCGATAAACACAATGTCAAGTGCTGCCGAGGACTTTGCTTTCAATACCGAAATGGAACGCGAAAAGAGTGTATCACGATTTAAGAGTCTTGGCATAAATACGGGCGACGAGATAGAACGTCTTTACAATTCTTTCAGTAAAACTATTGCGGAGACCGATGAATACATCGAGGATATACAAAACAAGGGCAAACTTATTGCAAAGATGCAGAACGGTCTTATCCTTGTACTTGCCGATATAGTTGAAAGCCGCGACAAATGTACGGGCGACCATATCAAAAAGACTGCCGCCTACACGCGCATTATTATGGATCATCTGCGCGAAATGGGCAAATACACCGCTATTCTTACCGATGAATATATAGAGGATGTTGTCAATTCCGCTCCCCTGCACGATATCGGCAAGATAAAAATACCCGACAGTATACTTAACACGCCGGGCAAACTTACCGATGAAGAGTTTGATATTATGAAGACACACACCACTGCCGGTGCGGAAATAATAGACGGTGCTATGGAGCTTGTGTCGGAATCGGGTTATCTTAAAGAGGCTAAAAACCTTGCATATTATCATCATGAAAAATGGAACGGAAAAGGCTATCCCAAAGGTTTGAAAGAGACCGAGATACCGCTTTCGGCAAGAATAATGGCTGTTGCGGATGTTTTTGATGCCCTTGTATCAAGACGAAGCTACAAAGAACCTTTTACCTTTGAAAAAGCAATGTCGATCATTATAGAGGGTTCGGGCAATCATTTTGAGCCCGATATAGTAGATGCCTTTGTTGCCGCAAAGGACGAGGTTCGCACGGTTGCCGAAATGAATATGAAAAGTAACGATTTCTATCACTAAAATCAATATAAGACAAAATAAAACAAGTAAGTTTATTTCCGACAAAAAAGGGGCTGTCGCATTAAGAATATGATAATACTTAATGGTTCAGCCCCTTATATTGTCTCTTTCCTGTTAAATATAATTTTTTATTAAAGTAATTTTGGCGCCGCAGGCTTTAATCCGCAGGCGGAAACCGCGTTTTCGCCGAGGAGCAGACGGAGTCTGCATACTCTACAGACTTGCAAGTGTATCTTTGATGCACGCAGACAAGTCTGCTAATTGGCAAAAAACCTGTTTTTTGCCAGAGGGTGGAGCTTAATGCGACACCCCTTTTTTTTGATCATTCTGTAAGATCATTCCGAAAAATACCGCATTATCAGCTGCGGTGCGGCGGTTTTTATCATACTTATTGACATAATGCCCGTATTTTCACCAAGCTCGCGCAGCTGTTCCCAAAGAAGTTCGGGACGTATGCTTTCAATAAAATCATGACCCTCCGCAGTAAGGCGCATAATGTAAAGATAGTCTATCTCCTCATTGCTTGCCTGAAACTTGCCAAGCAAAAGCCCCGATTCAATTGCTATCATGGCTGCATAGGTCACATCTTTACGCTCATAAAAGCCAAGCTCGGGCAAATCGAGAAGGTCGCTGTGCCAAAGCTCCGAAACTTTCAGATCGTTATTGATATATTCATGTGCTTCCACTGCCAGCAATACATCACGCAGGCAGTCATAATTGAGTTTCATTTTCAGTTTTCCTCCGAAAGCACCTTATCGAGGATAGTCATAGCATTGTCAATATCATCCTTTGAAACAATGAGCGAAGGCACAAAACGAATTACAAACTGACCTGCATTAACAAGCAAAAGACCGCTTTTTATGCTCTTTGCAACTATATCTCCTACCTTGCGGTCAAGCTCGATGCCCTGCATAAGACCCACACCGCGAACATCCTTGATAAAGCTGTACTTTGCCTTTAAGCCGTTCAGCTTTTCGGTGAGGTATGCACCCATTTCTTTAACATTGTCAAGAATACCGCCCAAAAGCGCATCAACAACAACATTGCCCGCAGCCGTTGCAAGAGGGTTACCGCCAAATGTAGAGGCATGGTCACCCGGTTTGAAGCTTTCGGCAACTTTCGCTTTCGCCATCATAATACCGCAGGGAATACCGCCTGCGATACCCTTTGCGGTACACATGATATCGGGAGTAACATTGAAATGCTGATATGCAAAAAGTGTACCAAGACGGCCGACACCGCACTGTACTTCGTCAAAAATAAGAAGAATATCCTTTTCGGTACATATTCTGCGCACTTCTTCAATATATTTCTGATCCGCGGGGTAAATACCACCCTCGCCCTGCACGGGTTCAAAAAGCACAGCTACCGTTCTGTCTGTGATAGTATTTTTCAAAGACTCAATATCATTGTAAACAGCATATTTGATATGGGGCAGCATATCTCCGAAACCTTCGTGATAATGCGGCTGACCCGTTGCGGTAACTGCACCGAAAGTTCTGCCGTGGAAGGAGTGTTCCATCGTGATTATCTCCTGCCTGCCCGTTTTGGAACCGTATTTTCTTGCAAGTTTAAGTGCAGCTTCGATACTTTCCGCGCCGCTGTTGCAATAAAACACCTTATCGAGTGAGCCTGCATTCACAAGCTTTTCCGCAAGCTCGGTCTGCGGCTTTGTATAGTAAAGATTTGATATATGTATCATTTTTGAAGCCTGATCTGAAATGGCATCAACAAGCGGTTTATAGTTGTGACCAAGCGAGTTTACGGCAATGCCCGCAACAAAGTCAAGATATTTCTTTCCGTCCTCATCATAAACATACATACCCTCGCCATGTGTGAATGCAAGCGGGAAACGGTTGTATGTGTGCATTACATATTTTTCGCCTTTTTCAAATGTATTCATTATAATTTCCTCTTTTCGTTTTTGTTTGAGATAACGTTATTTTCAAACGAAGATCAACCCTCGATAAGTGTACCGCAGCCGCGTTTTGTGAATATTTCAAGTATCAGGCAATGAGGTATGCGGCCATCAAGAATATGCACATTGCCAACGCCTGCTTCAACGCCAGCCACACAGCACTCTACCTTTGGTATCATACCGCCCGAGATAGTGCCGTCTTTCATCATTTCGTGAACTTCATCAATATGAGCGACCGAAATAACACTGTTGGGGTCGTTCACATCTTTCATTATGCCTGCAACATCTGTTATAAACACAAGTTTTTCGGCATGGAGCGCACCCGCAACGGCAACAGCGGCATAATCGGCATTTACATTGTACGCCGTGCCGTTTTCGTCAACGCCTATCGACGAGATAACGGGTACAAAATCGTTATCCAACAGTGTTCTTATAAGGCTTGTGTTTACATCTGTGACTTCGCCGACATAGCCGAGGTCGAGACCGTTTGGCATAGCCTTCTTGACCTGCATAAAGTTTGCATCCTTACCGCAGATACCGACTGCGTTTATACCCTGCAGGCAAAGTTCGGTAGCAAGGTCCTTATTGAGTTTGCCTGCAAGCACCTGCTGAACAACATCCATCGTCTCGGCATCGGTAACACGCAGACCGTCCTTGAATTCGGGCTTCTTGCCTATTTTTTCAAGTGCTTTATTGATATCCTTGCCGCCGCCGTGTACCAACACGGGCTTAAAGCCAACGTATTTCATAAGCGCTATATCTTTTATTATCGTGTTTTTTATCTCTTCGTTTATAAGGGCTGCACCGCCGTATTTTATAACAACGGTTATGCCCGAAAACTCCTTTATATACGGCAAGGCTTCCGTCAGAACTTCCGCCTTGTTTATAACGCCCTGCATATTCATATTAATTGCCTCCAAATCATTTATCCAAACAAATAAGTTCGTATTCTTTTGTACCGAAACCAAGTGCCGCAGCAGCATCTATGGTGTGTGTACCCTTTCTGGAATTTACACGCTCCATAAAATGCTCCCTGCCCGGGTCATCGGAATTTCTTATCATATCCATACAAGCCTCGTCAAGTGCAACAGGATCGAGGGATGAAAGAATGCCTATGTCTTTCATACACGGGTCCTCCGCAACGGCACAGCAGTCGCAGTCAACGGAAAGATTACACACCATGCTCACAAAAGCTATTTTATCCTTAAAATAGTTAACTACACTTGATGCCGCATCTGCCATAGCTTCACAAAAAGTAAGCTGTTCCGCATGTCTGCCCCAGACCACATTCTGGTCGTCGGTAACACCGCCCGAATGTATCAGACTTTTGCCCGCAGAAGAAGCACAGCCTATGGAAAGCTGCTTTAAAGCACCGCCGTAACCTCCCATGGGATGTCCCTTGAAATGTGACAGAACAAGCATAGACTCATACTTTTCAATATCTTTGCCGACAAGGTTTTTCTTCAATATCTTGCCGTCAGGTATTTCAAGCACCTTATCGGGACCCTCGGCATCCATTATATCAACATCAAAGTATTTTGTCCAGCCATGTTTTTTGATAAGTTCCTTATGTTTTGCTGTTGAGTTGCGCGCACCCTCATATGCCGTGTTGCACTCAACGACAGTGCCGTTCACATACTCGACCATCGGCTTCATAAACTCGGGGCGCAGGTAATTCTGATTGCCCTCTTCGCCCGAATGTACTTTTACCGCGACCTTCCCCGGCAGTTCAACGCCAAGGGCCTTATACATTTTTATAACAGTCTCGGGCGTAATTTCCTTTGTAAAATATACCTTTGATTTAGACATATAAAAACCTCCCTTATTATTTTAATGTGTATTTCTTTTCAAACACGGCTGTAATATATGCAGCAGCCTCTTTAAACACAATAACATAGTTTTTGTAAAGACAGCGCAGATAAAAAACAATTACCGCAATATTTAACAGTATTGTAATAACGAAAGCGGCTATCCATGTACTGTCGTTTGATGCCATATTCAAAACATAAGGATAAAAGCAAAACATCAGCGACTGCAAAACAGCAAGTATTGCAATAATAAGCATCTCGGGTATCAAAAACTTATATATGTTTTCCAACACAAGTTCAACGCGGTCATTAAGCACAAATATACGCCAAACAAAACTTGTTCTGTGTATCCGTTCCCCGAATTCAAAATAATCATCCCTGCCCTTATGGTAAATCTTACCGTAACGGTTATTTATCTTTTGCTTTCCGAGACTGCATGAAACACGGATATTTATTTTTGCCTGTTCGTAATCGTCAAGATATATCTTGATTTTATCAAAATCTATCTTATCCTTACGAAATTTATTCTTTCTCAACAGACAGGGGTCTATAACAACTCTCTGCATAAACTCCCTTATCTCACGCTGCGGACGCAGTTCGACATGAATAAACAAGCAATATGCCGCAGCAAGCATACCCGCAGCAAACAGTAACGGTATGATAATTGTCCATCGGGGAACATCCGATATAAATGCTGTTTTTATTATGCAGTCTGCCGCTTGTATAACACTTATCAGACAAACAGTCAAAATAAGCAGGAAATTAATAACACGCGACATTATACCATACGCCGCCAGCTCTATACGGTCATCAAGAACAAACACTGCATACTTATGGACAACACGACATTTCGGACTGAAATTACAGCGTTCCAAAAATATATCTCTGCCGTCTGTAGTCAGATTTATAACAGCATCTTCAAGCTCGTAGTTTCCGTTTCCGCAGACGGTTTCGATATTTCTTTTTGCCTTTTCATAGTTATCGCAATAGATTTTCAACTTCTGTAATCTCCGTTTATCTTGACATAATCATATGTCAGGTCACAACCCCAGGCGGTCGCTTTTGCATCGCCCTCTTCAAGCAATATATCAATATAGATATTATGTGCGGAGAGTATCTTTGCCGCAAGGTCTTCGTCAAAAACGATCGGCGTACCCTTATCCATAAGGTTGATCTCGCCGTTTTCACTTCTGAAATTGATCGTCACGCCCATTGGGTCGAACTTGCCGCCCGAATAACCCATAGCACAAAGTACCCTGCCCCAATTTGCATCTTCGCCAAAAAGAGCACATTTAAGCAGATTTGAGCTTGTGACCGACTGTGCGATAAGCCTTGCGCTTTCTTCGTCTGCACAGCCCGTTACATTGACTTCCATAAGCTTTGTCGCTCCCTCGCCGTCATCGGCGCACATAACCGCAAGCGTTTTATTGATATAGAAAAGTGCTTCCTTGAACTTTTCAAAATCCTCGTTCTTTTCGTTGATAATAGGGTTTTCCGCCATACCGTTTGCCAGCACAAGCACAGTATCGTTTGTAGATGTATCGCCGTCAACGCTTATCATATTAAAGGTATCAAGCACACAGGCTTTAAGCGCCCTGTCAAGGAGAGGTTTTTCAATGGCACAGTCGGTCGTGATAAAGCAAAGCATTGTAGCCATATTGGGGTTTATCATGCCCGAGCCCTTTGCCATGCCCGCAAGAGTAACTTTTTTGCCGCCTATCTCTATTTCGGCTGCCGCAGTCTTGGGATGTGTATCTGTGGTCATAATTGCCCTGCTCGCATTCTCACCGCCCTCAAAGTCGCTTGAAATGCCCGAAAAAACTTTGTCAACGCCGTTAAGTATCTTTGTCATATCAAGGTTTACGCCGATAACGCCCGTTGAACATACAAGCACATTTTCAGCCTTTACGCCAATATGCGAAGCAAGCCTTGCCGCCGTGTCCTCACAGTCCTTTATACCCTGCTGACCCGTGCAGGCGTTTGCATTGCCGCTGTTTGCAACAATACCCTTTATGGGATAATTGACTTTCTGCATATCCCAAAGAACAGGTGCCGCCTTAACTACGTTTGTTGTAAAACAGCCCGAAGCGGTACAAAGTTTTTCGCTGACTATAACCGCCATATCCTTTTTGTCCTTTTTTAAACCAATATTATCGCCTCCTGCGGAAAAACCAGTAGGCGATGTGACATTACCGTTGATTATGTTCATAAAAATTCTCCTTTCAATTGTTATTATATAAAAATTATAATTTATTCCTTATGGCAATCTATAAAGAAAAATGTCGTAAATAAAAATAAACAAACCACACCGCAAGCCCTATAACACAGCCAAAAAACATTTTTGAGATATTTTTCGGATTTGCGGTTTCATCGGTTTTGTTATCGTCATTCTTGTTAAAATAATTGTTATTAAGATAATTCTCGGTGAAATTGGGGTCATATGTTGTTTTTGTCTTGTCTCTGACAGCCGACTCATAATAATACTCTATCATCTCAATGATCTTCTCATCGGACACGACTGTAGGACACGGACTTTTC
>JAGAHK010000156.1 GCA_017627115.1 Bacillota bacterium
AGGAAGTCTATATATCGCGCGACAGTAAAATCGCGGTTTGTTTGCAGCAGGGCGGGGCGGTCGTGTCAAGGGTCATGCTCGGCGGCTGGCATTATGTGCTGCTGACGGGTATAGACGAGGAATTTGTCTATCTTTTTGACCCGTATTTCAGAAAAAATCCGTTCAAAGAGGACGGCATTGAAATGATAAACAACGCGCCTACAAAGTGGAACAGAAAAGTCAGGTTCGATATAATGAACAAAAGCGGCAAAACTAATTATGCCCTCGGCGAACCCGAAATTCGGGAGACTATGCTTATTTATAATACCGATACAAGGCGAACGGCGGAAAACAGCATTGAATACTTTATATAAAATAAAGAATAAAAAAATTTTTTGAAAAAAACTTAAAAATTGTCAAAAAAAACTTGCAATCACTTCCGCAATGTGGTATAATCTTTATCTGTGAGTACGAATGTTCCGCTGTTGAGAGCGGCAAAAGGCCGCATAAATAGGCTCATTAAGAACATTTATGAAGAAAGGGAGGCAAAGCCTTATGAATCAGAACATTATCAAAGAGATCGAAAACGAACAGCTCAAAGAAAACGTAACAGAGTTCAACGTAGGTGACACTGTTAAGGTTTACGCTAAAGTTGTTGAGGGTACAAGAGAACGTCTTCAGATGTTTGAGGGTGTTGTACTTAAAAGACAGGGCGGCGGTGCTCGTGAAACTTTCACTGTAAGACGTATTTCTTACGGCGTTGGTGTTGAAAGAACATGGCCTGTTCATTCACCCAGAATCGATCGCATTGAAGTTGTTAGATACGGTATCGTAAGACGTGCTAAGCTTAATTACCTTCGTGATAGAATCGGTAAGGCAGCTAAGGTCAAGGAAGATATCAACAGACGCAGCAAGTAATTGCGCGGTGACAAAGGGGTCCCGATCACACGAGACCCCTTTTTTTTAAGAATATGTAAAAAAGCATAATATAATGTAGGAAAAATTTGTTTTTTTGTGGTAAATGTCGGGGGTAAAGTTATTTTGCATAAATCACCTGCATAAATTGCAAAAAAGATTGTTAAAATAGTATAAGGCAAAATTTTCCGCAGTATGTTATAATATTGACAATGTTTTTTAACATTGGGGGAACACGGAACGAGAGTTCCTTATAATAAGTCAACAGGGTCAAAGACCAATATCATTAAGTTAAGAAATAATAAAATGACATTGCGTCAAAGACTCTCTCTTGAAAGGAGAAACAAAATGCTTAACAAGAAAACTGTAGACGATTTACAGGTAAAGGGCAAGAATGTCCTTGTTAGATGTGATTTCAACGTACCTTTACAGGACGGCGTTATCACAGATGAAAACAGAATAGTTGCGGCTCTTCCCACTATTGAGAAGCTTATCAAAGAGGGCGCAAGAGTTATTCTTTGCTCACACCTCGGCAAGCCCAAAGAGCCCAGCCCCGAATTTTCACTTGCTCCCGTTGCAAAGCGCCTTTCCGAAAAGCTCGGCAAGGAAGTTGTTTTTGCAGCTGATGACGAAGTAGTAGGCGAAAATGCAAAGAAGGCTGTTGCAGCTATGCAGGACGGCGATGTTGTGCTTCTTCAGAACACACGTTTCCGCAAGGAAGAAACAAAGAATATCGAATCTTTCAGCAAGGATCTTGCTTCACTTGCAGACATCTATGTTAACGATGCTTTCGGTTCATCACACAGAGCTCACTGCTCAACAGTTGGTGTAACAGAGTTCGTTAAGGAGTCTGCTGTAGGTTACCTTATGCAAAAAGAGATCGAATACCTCGGCAATGCGGTAAACAACCCTGTAAGACCTTTCGTTGCTATCCTCGGCGGTGCAAAGGTAAGTGATAAGATCAATGTTATCAACAACCTTATCGACAAGGTAGACACTATCCTTATCGGCGGCGGTATGGCTTACACATTCTTCAAGGCGCAGGGCATGAGCATCGGTAAGTCTCTTCTTGAAGAAGACAAGATGCAGTATGCACTCGATATGCTTGCAAAGGCAAAGGAAAAGGGCGTTAAGTTCCTTCTTCCCATTGATACTGTAGTTTCAAACGAATTCGGTCAGGGCAAGCCTCACCACACAGTTGATGTTCCCGTTGATGATCCTTCAAAGCCTTATATTGCAGATGACGAAGAGGGTCTTGATATAGGCGAAAAGACACGCGCTCTTTTTGCAAAGGCTATCAGCGAAGCAAAGACAGTTGTATGGAACGGTCCTATGGGCGTGTTCGAGATCCCCGATTATGCAGAGGGTACAAAGGCAATGGCACAGGCTCTTGCAGATAACCCCAACGCAACAAGCATCATCGGCGGCGGCGACAGCGCAGCAGCTGTTAACCAGATGGGCTTCGGCGATAAGATGAGCCATATATCAACAGGCGGCGGTGCTTCACTTGAATTCCTTGAGGGCAAGGAACTTCCCGGTGTTGCAGCAGCTGACGATAAATAAAAAACGGGCGCAGTCCCTTTGGCGGAAAATAGTTTTTCCGCCAATTTTTTTGCAGCCGTACTTCGTGTTTTATGCTGTGTCACGGTGATAAAGCGATAAAAAGATAACACAACTTCGACATTGTTTTAAGCGGCTTTTCCAAAAAGCAGGCAGGAGTGCAGGGGATAGAGTCCTTTACCTTCGTTAAAAAAATAACTTATTTTTCTAAATTTATATTGAAATTTTTTCCGTTTTGGGTTAAAATATAATTAGTTATATCATACTTGAATATGACGTATATTTAAGTAAAAAATAAGAACGAAGGGTAGTGTTGATTATGAGAAAGAAAATAGTAGCTGGCAACTGGAAAATGAACAAAACTCCAAAGGAAGCTGTGGCTCTTGCCGAAATGCTCAAGCCAAAAGTAGCTACCGACAATTCGCAGGTCATTTTCTGTGTGCCTTATGTTGACCTTATCCCCGTTGCGGAAGTTCTTAAGGGTACAAATATCCTGCTTGGTGCCGAAAACCTGCATTTTGAGGATAAGGGCGCCTATACGGGCGAAATATCCGCACCAATGCTTAAAGAGATCGGTGTTAAGTGTGTTGTTATCGGTCATTCCGAAAGACGCGAATACTTTGCAGAGACCGATGAAACAGTTAACAAAAAAGTGGTAAAGGCGCTTGAATACGGTCTTTTACCCATTATGTGCTGCGGCGAGAGCCTTGCGGAGCGCGAGGACGGCATCACTATCGAAAAAATACGTATTCAGATAAAGAAAGGTATGAAAGGCCTTTCAAAAGACGATGCAAAGAAAGTAGTAGTGGCTTATGAGCCTATCTGGGCTATCGGTACGGGCAGGGTAGCAACCACCGAGCAGGCGCAGGAGGTCTGCCATGCGATACGTGTGGTATTGGGCGAACTTTTCGGCGAGGATACCGCACAGGAGATAAGCATACTCTACGGCGGCAGCGTTTCGGCAGCCAATGCGGCAGAGCTGTTTAAAATGGAAGATATAGACGGCGGTCTTGTCGGCGGCGCAAGCCTTAAAGAAGATTTTGAAGTGATCGCGAAAGCGTGATCGAGTAGTATTGAATTAGGAGTATTATATTATGAGTGAAAAGAAAATAACCGTGCTGATGATACTTGACGGCTACGGTATCAACGAAAATGCAAAGGGCAACGCTATTGCAATGGCTAAAAAGCCCAACCTTGACAAAATTTTTGCAACATATCCCAACACAAAGGGTTATGCAAGCGGTATGGCTGTCGGTTTGCCCGACGGTCAGATGGGTAATTCCGAGGTAGGTCATCTTAATATGGGTGCAGGCAGGATAATCTATCAGGATCTTACAAAGATAACAAAGTCCATAGAGGACGGAGATTTCTTTGAAAACAAGGAGCTTTTAAAAGCTGTTGAAAACTGCAAAAAGAACAATTCGTCGCTTCACCTTTACGGTCTTGTATCCACAGGCGGCGTACACAGCCACCTGACACATATATACGGCCTGCTTGAACTTGCAAAAAGAAACGGTCTTAAAAAGGTGTATGTTCATGCTTTTCTTGACGGCCGTGACACACCTCCCACATCGGGCAAGGGCTTTTTGACAGAACTTGAAGCGAAGATGAAAGAAATAGGCGTTGGCGCTATAGCTACTATTTCGGGCCGTTACTATGCTATGGACCGTGACAATAACTGGGACAGAATTGAAAAGGCTTATGACGCACTTACAAAGGGTGTCGGCA
>JAGAHK010000157.1 GCA_017627115.1 Bacillota bacterium
AAGCCGAAATTATATTATAGGAGGTAGAAAAATGACAAAAGATACATTTGTTACAAATTCGATAGTTTACATCGGTGTGGATGATAAGACGATAGACTTGTTTGAAAGTCAGTATGAGGTGCCGGAGGGCATTTCCTACAACTCATATGTTATTCTTGATGAAAAAGTGGCTATTATGGATACTGTTGACAAAAGGGCAACGGAGCCGTGGCTTGAAAACCTTGAAAAAGCGCTTGGCGGCAGAAAGCCCGATTATCTTGTGGTTTCGCATATGGAGCCCGACCATGCGGCAAATCTTGCTATAATAGCGGAAAAATATCCCGAAATGACTATCGTTATGAACGATAAGGCAAAGAATATGATACCGCAGTTTTTTGATATGGATCTGTCGGCGCGTTCGCTTATCGTAAAGGAAAAGGACAAGCTTGAACTCGGTAAGCACACGCTTAATTTCTATATGGCGCCTATGGTACATTGGCCCGAGGTAATGATGAGTTATGAGGAAAGCGAAAAGGTGCTTTTTTCGGCTGATGCTTTCGGCAAATTCGGCGCACTTGACAGCGAGGATGAAGAAGGCTGGGCTTGCGAGGCAAGAAGATATTATTTCAATATTGTCGGCAAATACGGCGCACAGGTACAGGCTGTGCTGAAAAAACTCGGCGGACTTGATATAAGCATTATTTGTCCTCTTCACGGACCTATCCTTAAAGAAGATCTGGGCTACTATATCGGTATTTACGATACATGGAGCAAGTATGAGCCCGAGGATGACGGCATTTTTGTTGCATACGGTTCTATCCACGGCAACACAAAGGCAGCTGCCGAAAAAATGGCGGAGATACTTAAAGCAAAAGGCTACAAGAAAGTTTCTATCGCAGACCTTTCGCGCGAGGACCTGCACGAAGCTATCGAGGATGCTTTCCGCTACAGCAGGATGATAGTTGCCTGTGCTACATATGATGCAGGTCTTTTCCCGATAGTTGAAACTTTTGTGAACCACCTTAAATCAAAGAATTATCAGAACCGCAAGGTCGGTTTTATTGAAAACGGCTCATGGGCGCCTATGGCTGCAAAGAAGCTTAAAGAAGCTTTTGAGGGCATGAAGAACATAACTATGGCAGAGACCGTTGTTTCCATAAAGTCCGCAATGAAGGACAAGGACATTGAAACAATGGGAAAACTTGCGGATGAAATGCTGTAAAAGCAGATGAAATGATATAAAAAAGAAGATCCCCTCTTTACCGAATTCGGCAGGAGGGGATCTTTTTATGTTCTTGCTCTTTTTTTGCGGCCTATTCGACCACTATCTCGTGTATAACATCGTCCCGAACGTCGTTGACTATCGGCTCCGTTATAACTATGTTATCCTGTTCGACATCCTGTTTTTTCGTGGTCTGTTCGACATAGACCTCCGTTGTGGGCTGAACGGGCGCTTCCGTTACGGGAGGCGGTGCCTGCGTAACGGGTGGCGGCGCCTGTGTTACGGGTACGGGTGCCTTTGTAGTGGTGGTCGCAGGCGCTTTCGTGGTAGGCACGGGCGCCTTTGTAGTTGTAGTGGCAGGCGCCTTTGTTGTTGTAGTGGCAGGCGCTTTCGTTGTTGTGGTCGCGCTTAAAGTTGTGGTCTCTGTCGTGCTTTCGGTCGTTGTTGTCGTTGTAGTGGTCGTGAAATCGGGCAGCTCCATCATTTTGCCGACACCGACTTCATTTGTATAATAGCATACAACGGGCATACCCGGGTAAACATAGCCGTAAACCTGCCTTGCGGTCGAAAGCGAAAGGTTTACACAGCCGTGTGAACCGTGCGTGAGATAACGCTTGCCGCCGAACGAACTCTGCCATACGGCATCGTGCAGACCTATGCCGCGGTTGAACGGCATCCAATAGCTTACGGGCGTGCGGTAGTTGTCGCCGACAAGTATCGCAGGACTCATTTTTTTCTTTATGCGGTATGTGCCCGGCGGTGTTATCCTCTTTGGCGGAAGACCCGTTACACAGGGTGCATCAAGCACGCGCTTGCCGTCTTTCCACACATAGATATGCTGGTTTGTAAGATCGACTTCTACATAGCTGCTGCCTATATCATCATTGCCGTGGCCTACGCCCATTACGGAATAAACAGGGTAGCGCACAACATCCTGACCCGCTTTTATTACGTTTACAAGCGACTGCACCTCGGCAGGCTGATCTATGAGCCAACCGAAATCTCCGCCTTTTACCGTTGTTCTTGAACCGAAAGCGGTAAGGAATTCCCTTGTCTGACCGTAGGTGTTGAAAGTTTTTGCAAACTCGGCAACATATTCCGTTACCTTGTTCCTGTCAAAGAATACATCGTAATTATCCGTGACAAAAAGCCATTTGCTTATAAGCTCCTTGTCTATTATCACATGCTCTGCGCCGGGACCCATATTCATAGTGATCTTTGGGCTTATATACTTGTTTGCAAGCTCGCAGGCATCAATAACTTTCTGTGATTTTGCCGTATATTCGGGCATTTCAAAACATTCGTCCGAAACAAGATCTACCTTGTCCTCAAAGTTTTCCGCCGCACTTTCCACCGCTTCAAAAAGTTTGTCTTTTTGTATCCTGCCGCCGTGCTGACCGTCAACTATGGTGTATTCCTCACCCGTGTAATACAGGGTCGCATTCTGCGGGTCGGTGTCCTGCTGGTTTTTTACAAGGTCAAGCCCGTCAATGGCGGCTTTTACCTTTTCATCATCACAGATAAAAGCGTTTTCAAGCTCGACTTCATTCTTTCTGAAAAATCCCGCGCCCCAGAGCAGCGGCTGCTGGTCGGCAAGAACCTTGTCTATCTTGCTTGAAACATTGTATTTAAGACCTATATCCTCGGCTGTGATGCTTTCGTTTATCTTGTCGCCGTCCGTAAGCGTAAGCTTGTAGTCGATAGCCGCGCTGTTCATTTTGTTTATCGCGGAGTCAACTGTCTGACCTGCGCAGGAAACACCGCCGATATAGGTACCGGGATTGAAATGCGTTTTAAAGTATAAAAAACCCGTCAGCAAATACCCGAGTACAAGCGCAAATATGACCATTGCCGCAGTTATCGCCGCGTTTTTTGCGCCGCCTTTTTCCGCACTTTCTTCAATACTTTCTTTAACACCTGAACCGACGGTTCCTTCCGTGTCGGTTACGGTGCTGTTTACGGTGCTGTTTTCGGGAGTAACGGATGTATTTTCGTTTTCGTTCTCGTTCATAAATATCCCCTTATTCTTTCTGCGGCGAATATATTACCGCAATATAAAACCAATACCAAATATAATACCAAATTTTCTCGATAAAATCAATATAAATCGGAAAATTAAATATTTCAAGTTTGTTACAAACTTTTAAATCGGTTGAAATATGCCGCAAAATGTTATATACTAATATAAGTATGTGAAAAAAAGAGGTTAATTATTATTCAAGGAGCGTAAAAAGGAGCGTAATATGAATAAAGCTATTCGTTTTTTTGTTTTTATGATAATTGCGGTCATAGTGCTGCCTGCTGCGGTTTTTGCCGCACCTGCGCAAAAATACAGCCTTATGGCAAACGGCAGTAAACTGACGGCTTATATCATAGAGGATGATGTTTATATACGTCCGCAGGAGCTTGCACAGGCGTGCATGGGCACGAACCTTAAATTCGATGTGACCTACGAAAACGGTATTATGATAATAGGTCTTAAAAGGGATTTTTCGGGCGAGGTACAGAAGCTCAAATCAAAATCGGCTTATGAGGATATAACGATAGTATCGGGTGATTTCCGTGTTGAGGGCTTTGATGCAACGGGACATATAAGCTGCGCACCCATCGAGGAGGAAAACTTTGTTCTTCTCAAGGATATGGGCACGATAGTCGGCTTTACATATACCCGTGACAGAGAGAGCGGCGAGCTTAAAATAAACCGTGCATCCTCGGGTTTTCTCGGCATTGGCGGCACGGGTCTTTCCTCGGATGAATATATTGATATTATAGCGAATGTTTTTTACGGTGCGGTTTTTTCAAACGATAATGTCCGTGTGATATCGGACAGTGCAGAGATAGCGCGTATGCTTGCGCCGTCATACAGTGTGGATATACCCGCATCGGCTAAAAATGCACCGTTTTCGGATATGATAGCGGCAAATATTTCCGCAACTCTTAAAGAGTCTGATGTAAGGGATATCGACCCCGATAAGCCTATGGTGGCTCTCACCTTTGATGACGGTCCCAGAGAGGGCAATACGGAGCAGATTCTTGAAGCCCTTGATGCCGTAGACGGCAGGGCTACTTTCTTTATGGTAGGTACAAATGTAGAGAACTATCCCGATACCGTAAAAGCTGTTGCGGAGCAGGGCAGCGAGCTTGCAAACCACAGCTACAACCATCCGCAGCTCACAACGCTTGGTACGGACGGTGCTATGGAACAGATAAATCATACAAACGACCTTATCTATAACACGGCGGGCATAAGACCTGCAATAGGCAGACCGCCTTACGGTTCGATAAACAATGAGATAATCACCGCTTCGGGTATGGAATGGTTCAACTGGAGCGTTGATACTCTCGACTGGAAATCACGCAATGCGGATTCGGTTTGTGATGTTATTCTGAGTGAAGTGGGTGACAGAGATGTCATACTTATGCACGATATACACGACAGCACTGTTGAAGCGGCTGTGAGGATAATACCGAAACTTCACGAAATGGGTTATCAGCTTGTGACCATAAGCGAACTTGCCGAAGTAGAGGGCGGCGCGGAGAATGTCTCAGGTCATATACGAATGGATGATTAAAAAAGGCTTTTGATGCCGATAATGTTGATGAAATTTAAAAAGGGTCTGGTCGCGGTTTTCATTTTAACGCGACAGACCCTTTTTGATTACGCGGGTGATGTTCCGAAAGGAACTCACTCTTTTTTACGCGGGTGATGTTCCGAAAGGAACTCACTCTTTTTTACGGATCGTTTTTGGGCAGGCGAAGCCGTGCAAGTTTTTCGGGCGCTTTTTCTTCAAGGCTTTCTATAAATGTGTTTTTGCTGTTTTCAAGGTTGTCGAGCAGTGCGTTTTTACTGCTTTCGAGGTTATCGAGCAGTGCGTTTTTACTGTTTTCGAGAAAATACTTAAGCGCCTGCCTTGTTGCCTTTTGCCTTTCGGGTGACATGGCGGCGATCGCCTTTAAAACGTGGGCGGTGGAACGGCGCTTGTTTTCACCCATTTCGGTGAAAGTGGTGCTTTCGGAAGCGTCAAGCACATCAAAGACCGCCGTGAAAACTTCCTGCCGCATATTATCGTCAAGCTCGGATAGCCAGCCCTGCATGACCTTGTTTATATATTTGCCCGTTGATGAAAATTCATTGGTGTATTCAAACTTTTTGCCAAGCACCTGCCAATTGTAGCTCAGGTGCTGCATAAAGCCGTGGTCGATGCTCAAAACTATCCTGCTTTCGACATTTGCCGTCATCAGCTGACCGACTATGGAGGTCTTTGGCACTATCGAAGCTATAAGACCGAGCATTTTCCTGTATTCTTTGGAGTTTGCTATCTCGTTTCTGAACCCCGGGCCGTCAAAAGAAAATATCTTTTTTATGTGCGGCTGAATTTCACTGTTACAGTACACAGCGGCATATATTGCAAAATTACCGCCTTTTGAGTGACCGCCGAGGATCATATCGTCCTGTGTGCCGAAATGCCTGTTAAGGTAATCGACGGCATATTTCTGCCCTGCGGTGCGTGTCATATAGCTTAAGTTGAAGTCCTCGCGCCAACCCACTATGCTTGCATCCGTGCCGCGGTATGATATGTATTTTGTTTTATCGTCCAGAATACAGGTCAGCGCCGCAAACTGCACTTCATTTTTGGGGTCGGTAATGCTGACATAGCCCGTGAGGGGCATATTGCCAAAGCGTTTTGAATTTGCCATTTTTTGCAGCAGTATGCGGTCGTAGTCAAAGCTGAAAAAACGCAGCTTTTCGTCTATGGAGTCGAAGTTCAGACGGCTGTGGACTTCGCTTAAAGTAAGTATATTGTCAAAATCCTCCGTAAGTATTCCGTCAAAAAACACATAGCTAAGCTGTGCCAATATAAGCCCGTCCACCTCGTTGAAAGGTGACTGCTCAAAGCTGAGGTCGCCGCGCCAGTCAAGGTAATCAAGTATATTTGCCATAAAACACCTCTTTGAAACTGTTAAACTTTGATTTTATCGGCTCTCTTAATTAAGTATACGCTGTGATATTTGTGAGACCTTTTTGTATATCTCGTTTATATCGCAGTTTAAAAAGCCTTTTTCGCGCTCGTAGAGTATTTTTCCGTCTATCATTGTCATCAGCACGTTTTCCTTTGAACCACTGTAAACAAGGTTTTGTACAATGTTGTTTTCGGGCTGCATATTAGGCCTTTTAAGGTCGATAACAATAAGGTCTGCCAGCGCACCCTCGCTTATCCCGAGGGCATTTATGCCAAGCGCCTTTGCGCCGTTTTGCGTTGCCGCTTTGAGGACGGTATGTGCGGGCATGGCGGCGGCATTTTCTGTTTTAAGCTTTTGAAGGGCGGTAGCAAGCCACATTTCGCGGAACATATCAAGACAGTTGTTGCTTGCGGGCCCGTCGGTGCCAAGTGCGGTGTTTACACCTGCTTCGCAAAGTGTGACAAAGGGTGCGGTGCCGCTTGCAAGCTTGCAGTTTGAGCCGCTGTTGATAACTGCGGTACAGTTATGCTTTTTCATTATTTTGATATCGTTGTCGTCAAGCCATACACAGTGCGCAAAAATGCCGCCGTCTATGTCGAGTATGCCGAGCTTTTCAAAAAGTGCGGTCGGTGTCAGACCATAGCGTTTTTTACATTCCTCAACTTCAAACCGTGTTTCACTCATATGTGCGCCCAAAGGCGTGTTGAGCCTGTGACTCAATTCTGCCATGCCTTCAAGCAGTTCGCGGCTTGTGGTGTATTCCGCATGAAAACCCGGTATAAAGCCCACAAGAGGGTCGTAGGAATTGTATTTATGATAGTTTTCTTCTATTTCGGGTATGCTCTCTTTGAAATTGTTGAGCGAGCTTAAAATAGTGGTGCGGAAGCCCATATCCACGCTTGCTTTTGCAACGGCTTCGGGGAAAAAATACATATCAAAGCAGGCTGTCATGCCGCTTGTGAGGTATTCCGCAAAGGCGAGCATAGTACACCAATATGCGTCTTCATCGGTCATTTTCGCTTCGGCAGGAAATATTTTTTCATTCAGCCACCTGTCAAGCGGCAGATCTTCCGCATAAGAACGCAAAAATGTCATTGGTGAGTGCGTGTGCAGGTTTTTGAAGCCCGGCATAAGCAGATTGCCGCCAAGGTCGATCTCCTTTTCGTATTCCTGCGGTGTTTCGGGCTTGCCTATATATTTTATAATATTTTTTTCTATGCTTATCTCACCGCTTTGCACCGACATATCGGGCATAAG
>JAGAHK010000018.1 GCA_017627115.1 Bacillota bacterium
ACTATTTATATGAAAGCGGCGGCAGGCTGAATATAATCCCGTGGGACTACAACCTTGCTTTTGGAGGTATGGGTATGGGCAGAAACGGCAGCGGTGCGGCAAGTACCGTAAACGATGCCATAGACACACCTTTTGACGGTACGGATTTCTTTGACTGCCTGCTTGAAAACGAGGAATACCTTGAAAAATATCATCAATATTACAGACAGCTGGTCGATGGTTATGTAAACGGCGGAGTTTTTGATGAGGTCTACGACAGCATAGTATCACGGATAAGCGATAGTATAAAAGCCGACCCCACGGCTTTCTATACATATGATGAATTTGAGGAAGCACATAAGGTACTTTACAATGTTGTAAAACTGCGTGCCCAAAGCGTGAGCGGACAGCTTGATGGTACTATACCGTCAACGGACGAAGAGCAGAAAAACTCCGATGCCCTTGTCGATGCCTCCGACATAAACCTTTCGGTAATGGGACAGATGATGGGCGGCGGACCCGAAAAAGATGCCGCAAACGGCGAAAACGGTGAAAGACGCGGTATGCGTCCGGGCGGTATGGCGCCGCAAAAAACGGAAGAAAAAAAGGAAACCGATATTTCATCGGGCAAAACAGTGCTTATGCTCTGCGGTGCGGCAATGTTTATCGGCTTGGTATTGGTATGCACGTTCAAAAGGAGGAAAAAGCTTAAAGAAATGCTGATTTAAGGATACTTGAATTTGATCAGCGTTTTATAGTAATATGACTGCTTGACAGAAACCGTTATTTATAATAAAATAAAACCATAGGCAAAGGTTTTTCGGACTGTTATGAAGTCCGCGGGGAATATCGGCTTTCGGCCGCAACGGTGATGCCATGAGAATACTGGTCATTAGTGACACACATCGCAAGCTCAACAGAGCGATAGAACTTGTGCACGATTTTTCAAAAAGCATAGATGCTGTTATCCATCTTGGTGATAATACCGACGATGTGGATTTTATCAGGCGCAATTACAGGCTGCCCGTATATACTGTTGCGGGAAACTGCGATTACGGCAGTACTGCGCCTCCCGAAAATATTGTCACATTTGAGGATAAAAAAGTGTTTTTTACACACGGTCATGCCTACAATGTAAAATACAACGCCGATATGGTCAAAGAACGTGCGGAATCTTTCGGCGCGGATATATGCCTTTTCGGACATACACATATGCCTTGTGTAAAAATAGAACGCGGCATCATTGTTATGAACCCGGGCAGCCTTACCGAGCCGCGCGGCGGGTCAAAACCGAGCTACGGCATTATCAAGATAGAAAACGGCAAGATATACCCAATGGTCATACCTTATATCTGAATGCGGCTGTTTTGCCGTCCGATTTGAAAATTTATTTAATTATTTTGTTTTATTGTTTTGTTCTGGTGGTCTATATTATGAAGAAATACGCTATTTACAAGGGCGATAACGGATATTATTATTACGAGTACTGCGATACGCTTGAAGCGCTGAAAGGCACGGGATTTGAAGGCATTATCACCAAAGACCGTCTTCCTGTTGTACTTGACGGGCAGGGAGGTTATTATCATTTTGACAAAAAGAATGATTATGCGTTTCAGGAGATAGTCGAGACCGATGCCGAATGTCCGCTGCCGCTTGAAAAAATGTTTTTTAAAAATGACGAAGGCTTTAAGCTTGGATGGATGTCGCCCGACGGGGATACCTATTCCTGTGATTATACGGGGCATACAAAGGCAGCAAAGGCCATAGCCGCAAAGTTCTTTCCCGAAACGGAGTATTATGAACGCACGCTTGGCAGAGCGGGCTTGATAAAGATAATAGACTCATGGGACGGTACGGAAAGAAAACACGGTCAGTTTGTGTATTCCGCCAGCGGAAAAATAACAAAAAGACAGGCGGACATACTTTTTGATCTCGGTTTGTATGAAAATCCGGAAGTGCAGAAGCTTATAAACGACTGCCAGGACTATTGGTAGGAATAAAGGGCCAAAGCAAAAGACAGTTTTGTTCTTTTGCAGAGACCCTTTTACTGCGCAGAGGTTTTTTAAAGTTTTAATCTTTTGACCACTTTTATAATGTAAATTGCGAATAGTATACATTTTAAAACAATAATTTGTATCGGAATTTGTGAAAACTGTTGATTTTGACAGAAATAAAAAAGAAATTATCGGAAAATTGTTGAAATTTTTTTTATTATGTTGTAAAATAAAAGCTATAATAATGCAAATAAAATAAATTGCAGTAAAG
>JAGAHK010000158.1 GCA_017627115.1 Bacillota bacterium
AAACATGCCGCAATACGGCTGTTCGGTGAGATATAGACTTCCTCCGGTCTCAATATTTCGGAATATATAGGGAATTTTTTTATTTTGCCGAATTGGTTGAACCAATTTGACAGAAACATAACTGCCATTGCCGTAGTGCCGCTTTTGCCCGCCTCTCCCTTGCGGTTGTAGCCGTCAAGACAGTAAAGTGTGATAGCCTTGATAATGTCGGGCGGTATATCCTCCCTGCTGAAAAGAAAACTCATTGCATTTGTAAGCGCAGTAGGTCCGCAGTCGTACTCCGTTGTCTGATAAGAAAGCGGATTTTTCATATGTAACACCTCTTAAAAATTATATGACCAAATTCAGGATAATGCGCGTAAGAGCTTCCATATCCTTTATATAAATGTATTCACCGCAGGTATGCGCATTGTGATAGCCTGCCGAAAGCACAAGCCCCTCTATGCCGTGAAGTGCCAGGCTGTTGTTGTCGCTTCCGCCGAAAGTGGTGACAAGTTTGGGTTCTATACCGCATTTACGGCAAGCTGCCTTATACTGTTCCGCCGCCCTGCCGTTTGGGTCCGTCCTGTAAGCTGTGAGATCCGTACAATGCTTTATTTCAACCTCCGCCCCATATTTCTGCGCCGCCGTTTCAAATGCAGCCTTTACTTTATCCAATATCCCAAGCGCATTTTTATGGTCAAGGCTCCGCAGTTCGCCTTTTAAGCTGCAATATGCAGGCACTATATTTGTAGCCGAGCCTCCGCTTATAACGCCTATATTAAGGGTTGATATATCATCGACCCTGCCCTGTTTGAGCATAGTCACCGCCTCTGCTGCCGCTGCCGCCGCATTTATGCCGTCTTCGGGTGCAAAACCTGCGTGCGCCGCCCTGCCCTTTACATTTATCTCAAAGGATATAAGGCTCGGCGCGGCATAGGCCGCATTGCCTATATTGCCGTCAAGGTCGAGAACATATGCCGTTTTTGCCTTTACCGCCGAGAAATCGAACGCAGACGAACCCTTGATGTAAACTTCCTCCGCCGAGGGGAAAAACAATTCCATATCCCTGTGGGGGATATTGTTTTCTTCGAGTACTTCAAGCATTTCGAGTATAGCGGCAACACCCGACATATCATCGGCACCAAGCACAGTATCACCGTTTGAAGTTATTTTGCCGTCGGGATGCACTACCGCCCTTTTCCCAATTCCCGGTGCGACTGTATCGGTATGCGCACAGAACAGGACGGCATCCCCCGAAATGCTGCCTTTTACAAAGGCATAAATATTGCCCGTTTTATCGGTATGCGGCTTTATACCCAGCCCGAGCAGACGCTCGTTCAGGTATTTGACCATTTTTTCTTCCTTGAAAGAAAGACTGTCTATCGCCACCAGACTGCAAAAACTGTCTGTAAGCCTTTTTGTGTTTATCATTGGATACCTCCCGTCGGGTAACACGCCTCCGTACCCGCGCTATTTACGATGTTATTTGAGGCAGCTGTCGACCCATTCTATGAAATTGGCAGTACTGTCGCCCGAGCGTTCCGCTTTAACGTGTTTCTGACCCCATACCTGCGCAAAATCCACCGTTTCCACATTGGAACAGTTTTCAAGTGCGAGCGCAAGGTCAAGTTCCGTTGTCACAGATGTATCCCCCTGATTTATGCCCGAACGTATTCTCCAATATTTTGCGGGCGTTGATGTTTTATAGCCCTCTCGGCTTTCAAGCAGATAATACAGCGGAGTATACATATTGATCCTTGTATCTATATCCGTACCCAAAGCATCGGTCTTTGCAAGATCTTCCTCAAAAGCATCGGCATATTCCGTACCCTCAAGAAGTTTTGCCTCTGTCCTGTCAAAATGCGCGCCCTCGCCGTCACCGTAACCGAAAAGAGTGTTTTCACCCTGCGCGCGTTCAAGGTCGTCAAAAGCGCCTACCGATTTTGATGCGGGTTTGAGCGCCTTTGTAAAGTCTGCGACCGAAGTTATTTTTGCCGTGTTTGTTTCCTCGTCATATATCACCCACTCGCCGTTTGCGTTGAGTGCATTTATATAGTCCTGTACAGTCTCGTATGTGCCCGAAAGCGTAACACCCGCTTCTGCGGCAGAACTTCGGTTTATATCGTCAATGGCAGTAAAATCGACATCTTTGCCCTGTTCACCCCGAACATCGGACATACCCTCGGGTCTGCCGCCGAAGCCTCCCCCGTGCATACCGCCGCCGTGACCGCCAAAACCGCCCGACGAAGCCGCCGAAGCATCATAGGGAAACTGTGTATCCGCAAGGAAGTTATTGAGAGACTCCTCAACAGCCGCCTTTACACATTCGTAATAACTGCCGCTTTCCGCCGTATCGAGTGTAAGTACATTCCCGTCCTTATCCTTGTATCCCGATTTATTAATATAATCGACAAAAGCCGCCGAAAGTCCGTCCGAAAGTGCTTTTGTCTGCTCGTCAAGGTCTGTGCGCGTAATGCCCATATTCCACTCATACGCCTCGTTTGCAATATCAAGCCCCGTTATCGGACACCAGCACATAGAGCCTGCGACCGCATCGCTCACACCCATGACCGCGCCGATATTATCAAGGTAAGTATCGTAAAGTGTGCTGTCGCCTGTCGCACCCAGAAGCGCCGACTGTGCACCGCCGCCGCTCATGCCGAAGCTGAATATCCGCTCCGCACTGCCCGGGATAACTTCCGCATTATATCGGATATATCTTATGCCCGCTTTCAGATCTGTCACACCCGACGGTGCGCCCGCATCCCTGCCGCGGCAGCCTATATGTACATAAACAAAACCCGCATCCGTGTAATCCTTCTGCGAAGTATATTCGCTCATTTCCGCCTGCGCCGCATAACCCGGTGTGTCAACGGGTACGACAAAAGGCGCAGTCTTTGCGGTATAGCCGTTTTTCTCGCCGTCTGCATTTATTGTACAGGAAAAACTGCCGTCCGGGTTCTGCTCGCCTGTCATATAAGCGGCAGGGACAATAACGGCAAGTGTATCGTAGTTCTCGTCCGCAGGCTTTTCGCAATAAGCTATGCCAAGCTGATAATAAACATCATCCTCGGCATTGTACTGCCATTTGGTCATATCTATCTTATCAAGAGCGCTCACAGGCACACTGACTGTTGTCTGCATACTTTCCGCATTTTCATTGTTATCGGCAGAAGATGCGCCGTTGTTTGCCGCACAGCCCGTTATTGCCGCACACAGAATCAAAACAGGTATAAATCTTTTCATGTTATCATCCTTTCGTGATCATTCAAAATTACGGTAAAAAATTGCATACCTATATTTTACCAGTTTTTTCATCATAAATCAAATTAAAACTTTTGCAGAATATTAATTTTTTACTGTTTGACCGAAAAAGGCAATAAAACAACTATTATAGAAAGCTTTAAGATATTTTTTATGATATTTTTTCATCTTGAAAACCTATAAAAA
>JAGAHK010000159.1 GCA_017627115.1 Bacillota bacterium
AAAGAGGGTAGGGCTGGGCGGCTATTCTTAATACCGCGCCGCTTTTTGCTGTTTCTGCGGGCACACTCACTTCGGTCTGTGAAGATACATCCGAGGCTGTTTCCGCATTGGAAGAGCCGCAGCCGACAAGTCCCAATAAAGACAGACCTGCCGCAAGTATCAAAGGTAAAATTCGTTTCATATTTATTCCTCTTTTCATATTGTTTTAGTATGTATATTCGATAAAAACAATTATAATAAAAATACGAAAAAAGTAAATAGGAATTAAATTTTAATTTTTTCGGTATGATTATTTTTGGAAATCGTCCAAAAAGTTATGTTTTTCGCTGCCTTTATGCCAACCGATGACTGTACTTAAATTTACATTGTGAACACTTTGGAAAATGTTTTCTTCTATTAAAGGGCTTTCTTCACGGAATTTGTTAATCAGCTCTTTCATATCATCACGTTTTGAACCCCGTCCGCTGCCGCAGGTCGCACAGTTTTCCGTAAAACGGCAGGCACATTGTATAAAATGCAGCTTGTTATAGTCCCGCCATGCCTTTATATACTCTTCCTTTACCATATAAAGCGGGCGGATAAGCTCCATCCCTTCAAAGTTTTGGCTTTTTAGGCGCGGCAGCATCGTTTCTATTTTGCCGCTGTAAAGCATACCCATAAGCACCGTTTCTATCATATCGTCAAAATGATGCCCGAGGGCTATTTTATTGCAGCCCAGTTCCTTTGCTTTGGAATAGAGATAGCCCCTGCGCATACGCGCGCAAAGATAGCAGGGATTTTTGTCTATTGTCGCTACGGTGTCAAAGATCTCGCTTGTAAACACGGTCAGAGGTATACCCAAAATTTTTGCGTTGTCTTGTATTATCTGCCAATTATCACGGTTGTAGCCCGGGTCCATACATAAAAACACAAGCTCAAACGGAAACTTGCCGTGCCGCTGTATTTCCTGCATAAGCTTTGCCAAAAGCATAGAGTCCTTGCCGCCCGAAATACAGACCGCAATTTTGTCACCCTCTTGTATAAGGTCATAGACCTGTACTGCTTTTGTAAATCTGCACCATATTTTTTTGCGGAATTTTTTAATTATGCTGCGCTCTATATCTGCGGTCTTTTTTGCCGCCTCGTCACTTTCTGTTACCCGTTCCAGATAAAGGCGCAGATATGCCCGCCAGCCGCCGTCTATATTATACGCATCAAAGCCCATATCGCAAAGTTCTTCAACAAAGGGGATACTGTTTTCGCCCGTATAACAAAGCACATAAACGGGTTTCCCCCGAGGCACCCGGCTCAAATCTCCCGCCGCGACATTTATCGCGTTTTTGTAAGTCCCACGGGCATAGTCCTCGGGGCTTCTGATGTCAATAAGGGTTATTTTTTCGGTATCGAGCTTTTCAAGTTCCTGTATATTTATTGTGTTCATTTTTGTTTCTCCTATCAGATTGATATGAATATGATATAATTTTTTGACGGTATTGTCAATATAAACAGAACCTTTCGCTTGACCGAAAGTGAAAATGACCTGCACACAAAGCACAGGCCATTTCTTTGGGAAAATCTATCATGAAATTCATAATAGCAAAATAAAAAATTAATGTTGGTTGTCACAACTTTTGGCATAGCCAAAAGCCAATTGCTTCGCAATTGTCCGCATCTATCTTTGCGGTT
>JAGAHK010000160.1 GCA_017627115.1 Bacillota bacterium
ATACGACAGTTGGCATATGATCATCTGTGACGATCGTTCAACCGATGAGTCTCGCAGTATTATAGAAGAATACCGTGCAAAATATCCCGATAAATTCACAGTCATATTAAACGAAGAAAACCTCGGCGTCAAAAAAACTTTTTTCAAACTGCTTTCGATGACGGATGCGGACTATATAATGTTCTGCGACCAGGACGACATTTGGAACAGTGATAAAATAAAAAAAACTCTTGACTGTATGCAAAAGAATGAAAACGGTTCTCCCCTGCTCGTTCATACGGATATGAGCGTTATAGACGAAAACTCGGAAGAGATCTCGGCTTCTTTTCACAAAATGCAGTCCATTGATGCCTATAAAAACAGCCTTAACCGTATTATCGTACAAAACACCGTTACGGGCTGTTCAATGATGATAAACAGACCGCTTGCAAAGTTGATAAAAGAACCGGTATGCGCCACACTTCACGATTGGTGGATCGCAGTAGCAGCGGCTGCATTGGGCAGGATAGTCTTATTGCCCGAAGCAACAATGCAATACCGCAGGCACAGTGCAAATATACGAGGTGCCAGAAGCATGCACGACCCAAACTATATCATTGACCGCGCAAAAGATAAAAAAGATGCACACCGTATGCTTGAACTCGGGTATGAACAAAGTGCGGAGTTTGCCGCCATATACAAGGATAAGCTCAAAGCCGATAAACTTGAACTTCTTACCGCCTACGGCAGCATGAGCGGCAAAACAAAAACAGAAAAGCTGAAAACAGTTATAAAATACAGGATATGGAAACAAGGCGCCGTGCGTGTACTTGGTCAGATATTATATTTATAAGGAAAACAGATATGGGACAAATCAAAAATTATTTCAGTGAATTCGGCCTGACAGGCCTTATCAACAAAGGAATAAAAGATAGACAATATAAGCCCCGTGCCGCTTATTATCTCAAAGAAAACGCCCTTACCGCAGAGGAGATAAAGCTTCAGCAGGAAACGGAGTACAAAGAAAGCGTGCTTATAAGCATTGCCGTGCCCGTTTACAACACGCCCGAACAGTATCTGCGCGAGATGATAGAGTCTGTACTCGAACAGACATATTCGAACTGGGAACTTTGTATTGCCGACGGAAGTGACGGCGACCACGGCTATGTGCAGAATATAATAAAAAGCTATGCGGAACTTGACAGCCGCATCAAATACATAAACCTCAACAGCAATAAAGGCATTGTAGGCAATACGCAGGCAGCTATCAAAATGGCAGAGGGTCAGTATATAGGTCTTCTTGACCACGATGATGCACTTGCCCCGAATGCACTTTACGAATGCCGCAGGGCAATAAACAGGGGTGCGGATGTTATATATTCCAATGAAGTGACTGTGGACGACAGTTTATCAAAACCGCGTATAATACACTTTAAACCCGATTTTTCGCCTGTAAACCTGCTTTCACAGAATTATATCTGTCATTTTCTTGTTTTCAGAACCGAATTATATAAAAAATTCAGTCTGCGAACAGGTTATGAAGGCAGCCAGGATTATGACCTTGTACTGCGCCTTACAGACAATGCAGCGCGTGTTGTTCATATACCCAAAGTTTTGTATTATTGGCGCAGATATAAAGATTCAGCGGCAAGCGGTGCAAGCGCAAAGCCTTATGCAGTTGAAGCAGGCAGAAAGGCCGTGCAAAGCTTTCTTGACAGCCTTGAATGTGACAGCGTAGTAAGCGCCTATAACGATCTGACACTTTATCATGTGGATATTTATACGGATGATGAGGTGGCGCCTGTTACAAAACCCAACAATCATAATATGGAAGCAGCATTTGAAAAAGCGGAATTTGCTTATATATGTGAAAAAAACATAATACCATACGATGAAGATACCATAAGACAGCTTCTGATGTATGCAAAGCTTGAAAATGTGGCTGCCGTAGGCGGTATACTTATAAACCGCAACAGAATACTCGGCGGCGCTTACCGTATGGATGCGGAGGATTTTCTTACCCCCGTCTATAAAGGCAGGGTGCGCGGCTACGGCTATATGCGCAGGCTCATAACTCCGCAGAATGTTACGGCGCTTGCCAACACTGGGCTTATAATCAATAAAGATGTATTCAATGAACTGAAAGGTTTTGATGAACGCCTGCGCGACAAAGAGCGTCTGGCAGATTTTTGTATGCGCGCATGGCAGGCAGGCTATGATGTTGTGTTCAATCCTCTTGCAAAGTTCAGGCTGAAAGGCAAAATGAAAAAAGACCGCAAGATCTCCACTGCTTTCAAGGCAAAATGGAAAGATACGGTGATCCGCGACGATCCATATTTTAACGAGGATACTATTTGGTATCAG